>CAYUDC010000082.1:0-4884 GCA_964443415.1 uncultured Chitinophaga sp.
TATTGCACCTTCACCTCTGCAGAGTGAATGATTTCTTTTTTGGTTACATCTTTGTTTACAAACACCAATACATCTAGGTTGGCTGGATTCCAATCTGCCCCTCTTTTAAATCTGTAGGTTTTTATAAAGACCCTGCCTGGTACATAATCGGCTCTTAACAAATCTCCAAAGAAACTACTTGCCATCGCTCTTAACACGTGGTTATGAATATAATCTTCTACATAAATAGAAGCACCTCCTGCGTCTCTGCTTTCTTGCACATCTTCTAACTCGCTTTCTAAAATAGCTACCGATAAGTAGTTGGAGTCGCTAACCGCTTGGGTATAGGTTACCTTTACCCTTATTTCTACCTCTTCCCCTACATTTTTTGCACTCACCTCTAAGTTAAGTGGAGTGGGCTTAGTTAGTTCGGCTTCAGAGAATGCACTCCATTTTTGATAATCGGTATTGGCCGATAACTCTCCAGGAAATTTTATACGGTTAACATTGCCAACTGGCAAGGCATTGCTAATGCCTACCATTTCAAAAATAAGCGCACCCGCTTGGGTTCTAAAATCATAATTGCTTTTGTGTTTATCGCCACGCGCTGGGTCGAATGGAGTAGTAAGCGCATTTACCTTATTCAAAGGATGAATGGTTAAAATATTTACCCTGCCCGGAAACCTGCCAGAAATGGCCTTTGCCTCTGCTTGTGCTGTAGGGCAATTGGGGCATCTTACACCCGTAATTTCTTCTATTACAATTTGTCTTTGCTGCGCAGTTGGAATTTCACTTGATACATAAGTAGTATCTTCTACCACCGCTTCTGGTTGAAAGTTAATATACGGTGGGATTTCTTCGCAGCTGCTTAAGCTAGCAATGCTTAAGATAACACTAATGGCAATGAGGATTTTTTTCATGGTATTAGAAATTAGTGGTCATGGTTAATCTTACGCCCGAAAAGGCAGGTTCTACACGGCATACACCGCCTGCACAGTTTACACCTTCTACTTGTTTAATATAACCTCCTGTTAGGCGTGTGTTCTTTTTGGTATAGGCTGCAAATACATTCCAATAATGTATGAGCTCAAACTCATTTCCTCCAGCAGGTTTGTTTCTTGCTCCCGGTTTCACATTCACCATATCTCCTGCACTAAACGAATAATGCGGGGCAATGTTTAATTCTATCAATCCATTTACAAAGCTGCCTAGGTCGGCATCTGTTTTTAAGTATTGTGCTTCTAACCTTAAAGATTTTTTGCTGCTAATTTTATAGGTGGCTTCACCAAATATGGTATTGGCAATAACATAAGGAACACCTGGTTTTGCTTCAAACAACTGTTGATTATAGTTAATCAATTGATAACCTAATTGTGCTTTAAACTTCTTGGTAAACTTATGTTGTATCTCTATATAATACTCGCGGAAGTAACGATTGGAGTCGGCCTCGAAATTAACTGGATTAACCGTTGCACCCTTAAAGTTATTGATAGGTGTTGCCAAAGAGGTATTAAAGTTAATTTGTGTTTGGTGTTTCTTTAAAAACTTAGGACGCCAAGTAAGGTCTAGCTGTAAGCCATTCTCTCCAAACTCTTGGGTAAACGCATTGTAACGAGCCAAGAGTCTATACACATTTTGCCTGGTAATACTTGGCAAATAGGCAATCATTCCTAAGTTTTGATTTTCTAAAGGTGAAGTTCTAAACGAAAACCTATCAATGTATCTATACTGTGCGGTTACACCAAAACCTTTGGTGGAGTAAGAAAGATTGGTAAGCAATACCTTTCCTTCGTGTAACTCCATTAAGTTGTTTACAGGATTTACAATGGCTTCTGGCGTTTTAGCTGCATACTCTGCATACCAGCTAAAATCTTTATATCTTAATGTATTATAAACATTGTACACAAACACGTTGTACTTAGGATAAAACCTTTGCTCTAGCTCATAATTATTAATGGTACTTGCAATCACATTCATGGTACCTTGGTCGATGGTGCGGTTTACAAAACTCACCCCTGGCTCTAAACTAAAGCTTTCACCGATATCAAAATGATGGTCGGCATTAAACCCTTTTATTACTACTGGTCTCAGGTCGAACCTAAACTTCTGCAAGCCTGTAAAAGCTTTTATTGTAGTATTTTCTGTGGGAGTGTATTTAATATGTGCCCCTTGAATGGCAAAATCCAATCCTAGGTTTCTGTCTTCATACGACCTAAACACCATGCCACTGGCAAATTGGTCGTAGAAATACCCTACAGTAATAATGGCCTGATCTACTTTTTTGCTCACACTCCAAAAGCCCAAACCACTTTTGGTATAAGCTTCTTGAGGGTTAAGAAGAGGCGAGTTGTTAAACAAATCAAAACGTGCTGTAAAGGTATAGCCGTTCTTTTTATAGTTGAGCCAAAGCCAAGCATCTGTAGACGATAGTTCCTTCTCGTATTGGGTGGTGGTAGCGCCAATGGTGCTATCCCTTACATAAAACTGGTTGGTGGTTTGAAAGTTCCCCGAGAATTCGCCTTTATCTTCTTTCTTTTCTTCTTGAGCGTTAACGGTTAAGATGCTAAAGCAAATGAGTAATGCTAATGAGTATATTTTTTTCATACCAGGGTTTCGTCGATGTTATTTTCCTTTAAATGGCACTTCAATGGCATCGCCCCACAATTGTTCTATGCCATAAAATTCTCTTTTCTCTTCTTGAAACACATGTGCCACCACGTTAAAGTAGTCAACCAAAATCCACTCGAGGTTCTCGTAGCCTTCTCTGTGCAACGGACTTTCCTTTAAGTTTTTCTTTACTTCGTCTTCTACACTTTTGGCAATGGCCTCTACTTTTTTGTCGTTGTCTGCAGAAGAAATCACAAAGAAATCTGCTGGGGCACTGGCAATTTTGCGCATGTCCCAAATTTTAATATGCTCTGCCTTTTTCTCGTACATGCCTTGGGCCACGGTAAAAGCCAATAAAGTGGCTGGGTCCATGGTTTTTATGATGCTTGCCTCTTTTTTAGGAGTTACTTTTTTTGCCGCTGCTTTTTTAGGAGCTGCTTTGGCTGCAACCTTCTTGGCTGCTGTTTTTTTTGCTGCTACCTTCTTTGGTGCTGCTTTTTTTGCGCTAACTTTTTTCGCTGGTGTTTTTGCCATCTCGAATCTACCGGTAAATTTGACGCAAAATAAGACTTTTTTTAATTGACACCGCAATTCCCTCAAATAGGTTTACATTCTTTGTTTGTAGACCAAACAGATTCTACCAATACAGCCCTTAAGTTATGGCTCGAACGCGAAGCCCTGCCCGAAGGCGCTTGTGTATTTACTCATTTTCAAACGGCAGGGCGTGGGCAAGAAAATGCAGTGTGGGAATCGCAGCCTGCCCAAAATTTACTCATAAGCTATTTGTTTTACCCACAGTTTCTAAGTATCCAAGAGCAAGTGTGGCTCAATATCTGCGCCTGTCTTGCCGTTCAAAAAACGGTCAAAGCCTTGTCGGGTCAACCCACCTATATTAAATGGCCCAATGATATTTTTGTAGACCACCATAAAATCGCTGGCATTTTAATAGAGAATGTCATCCAGGGGAGCAAAATAAAATATAGCATTGTGGGCATCGGTTTGAACCTAAATCAGTCGCAGTTTAGCACCGCACAAGCCAGCTCGGTTAAAAATGTTTCTGGGTTGACCCAAGATTTAGGGGCAGCAAGACTTGAGTTAAACAAACACTTTACCGAGAGTTATCGAATGTTAAAGGGCAAACAATGGAGTTATTTTTGGGATAATTACCACAGCCACTTATACGCAAAAGGGCAATCCGCCGTTTTCGAGTCACAAGGCCAACAGTTCACTGGCGAAATTATGGGCATCGACAAAAAAGGGCGTTTGCACATTTTAACCGAAGACGAAGTGAGGAGTTTTGCCAATAAAGAAGTAAAATTGATTCGAGTATTATAGCCATCCATGAGCGCACATTTGGTGATAGACGCGGGGAATACCCTCATAAAATTTGCTTGGTTTAAGCACCAAGAGCTGCAAGAACAGTATACTTGGGATAGGAGCGATGCTGTTGCGCTCCAAACATGGTTGGCCCAAAAAGACTTCCAAAAAATACTATTAAGCGACGTGTCGGGTCAAGCCTTGCCCATACTTGCACCTTTCTTGGGACACCATAAAATCTTACAGCTAAGTGCGCAATTAAATTTACCTTTTAATAATTTGTATGCTACACCACACACCTTAGGTGCAGATAGAATGGCTTTGGTGGCGGGGGCAATGGCACTTTTCCCTCAAAAAAACTGCTTAATAATAGATGCCGGAACTTGTGTAACCTATGATTTGTTAAGCGCCGAGGGAAATTATTTAGGGGGAAATATTACACCCGGTTTGCAGATGCGCCTGAAAGCTATGCATACCTTTACGGGTAAATTGCCGCTACCTGAATTAATTTTGCCGCTTGAGGTGTTGGGCAATGATACCGTTTCTTGCTTGCAAACGGGTGCTTACTTTGGTTTGGTTGGAGAAATAGAGTGGCTGACGGCTCATTATCAAAAAGATTTTGCCGATTTACACCTGATACTTACTGGAGGTGATGCCCAATTGTTGGCAAAGCGGCTTAAAACTAACATATTTGCAAACCCGCAGCTTTTGCTGCACGGATTAAATAAAATTATCAGTATCAATGATTAAACCTGCCTTTAGGGCCACTCTTTATATTTTGTTGCTTGCCATGGGCCTAAGCACACAAGCCCAAAACATTACCAAATCGCCCTATTCCATCATAGGTTTAGGAGAATTGGTATATTCGGGTAATGCACAATCCTATGCATTGGGTCAAACCACCCAAGGATACCGTTCGGCCTTTGTGGTAAACTACCTTAATCCTGCGTCTTACTCGGCATTTTTAACCACCAACATAGA
>CAYUDC010000082.1:4984-7405 GCA_964443415.1 uncultured Chitinophaga sp.
TCAGCAGGTTTTAACGCCAATTATGTGTATGGAGAAATTAGCAACACCACGCAATTACTTATTCCGTCTAAATACAATATGTTTAATACCAACGAAGACAATTCGTATTTTATGAACGGTTGGCTATTGGATTTTGGTACCCAAATTCATGATACTTTTTCGGTCTATAGAAAGAATGAGCATATAGAATACAATTGGGTATTGGGTGGTACTTATACGCCATCCTCAAACTTTGCAGGTGAGCAAAATTATTTGCTAAGAAGTTTGCCTATTGGCTCTAGTACAGGTATTAGAGATACTATTTTTAAAGAAGAGGCAGCCACAGGAACGGTAGTTTCGCCTGCTTCTTGGAAAGTTGGGTTTAGCTTTGCTAGAAGAGATAAATGGGGTATCATGGCCGATGTTAAAGCTACCAATTGGAATGATTTTACCGCCTTAGGAAGAAAAGATTCTTTGCGCAACAGCCTCTCTTATCACTTAGGGTTTTCTTACATTCCAGATAGCAAAAGCAAAAATATCTTGGGCAGAATAGAATATAGAGTAGGTGGTAGATATGAGAAAAGTAATTTGGCGGTATTTGGCACTGGAGTAGATGTTACGGCCCTTACTTTTGGTGCAGGTATCCCCATGGGTAGAACTAGAAGCAGATTAAATGTTGGTGCCGAATGGATGCAAAGAGGTACCACAGAAAATGGATTGATACAAGAGAATTACTTTAGGGTATTTGTGGGCATTACTTTTGCAGATAAGTGGTTTTACAGGTATCGTTATGATTAGTGGGAAAACATTTGTAATAGCAGCCATAGTGAGCCTTTTGGTGTCTTGCGGTGGAAAAGAATTAGACAAGGTAAAGGTGTCGGCTAGCACTAAAGAAATTCCAATAGAAGTAGGAACTAATATTGCTATCAACTATACAGACAGTGGCTATTTAAAAGCCAAAGTGTTTGCCCCATTGCTTGAGCGATATAGCTCTGATGTGCGCACCGAAACCGAGATGCGACAAGGAATTACAGCTTATTTTTATGATAACAATGGCAAGGTGAGTTCTTACATCAAAAGTAAGTATGCCATTAGAAATGAAGTGCAACGTACTTTAACTGCTCGTAAAGATGTGTTTGTAGTAAACAACAAAGGAGATACCCTAAGAACCGAAGAACTCATTTGGGACGAAAAAAGCGATAGAATTTACTCTGAGCAGTTTGTTAAAATCACCTCGCCAGATAGAATTATATTAGGGAGCGGCTTAGAATCTAATACCGCATTTACTAAATTTAGGGTGTTAAACATTACAGGTATTATAAGTCTCAAGCAATAATGGACAAGTGGATATTAAGAAACTGGTTGATATTGGCCATCGCTTCTTTGGTAGTAGCCTTTTGGGTGGCCTTTACCGAAGACTTTGTAAAAGGCAAGGCTTATATGTTCTTTATCCTGTTTTTGGTGTTTATGTTTACTTGGTTAAAGAAAAGCGGGAAGTTGTAGTGAATTAAGGTTGTCTATCCTTTCTCAAAAGGCCTAATAAGCATTTGCTAATTCTCTAAAGAAAGAGCGCCACTCTACACCGCCTTTGTTTTTACCTAGTCTAACTATTACAATATCCTTTTTGGGATTTACATAAATGTATTGACCCAAAATACCCACGGCTACAAAGTCTTCGCCAGGTTTAGGTAACCACCATTGGTATTGGTAATAAGGAGCACTGCCTTCGGTGGTGTCTAGCTTGGTAGACTCCATCACCCATTTCTCGGAGATGATTTGCTTGCCATTCCAATTGCCTTTGTTTTTGTATAACCTTCCAATTTTAGCAAAATCACGGGCACAGGCATTTAAACAACAAAAGGTTTTTTCTAAACCATTTTCTTCTTGATCCAAACTCCACGAAGCATTGTATTCCATGCCTAAGGGAGTCCATATTCTTTCTTGTAAATAGGCAGTAACCGTTTTACCTTTTAAGCTTCTCTCTAAAATTAAACCTAGCAATTGAGAATTACCACTTACATAGTTGAAGGTGGTGCCAGGGGTGTTTTTGAGTTTCAATTTGCTGATTTCTTTCCTTAGGTTCAAACCGTAATAAAAAGAGGCGGCATGGCCAAATGGGTTTACATAACTTTCGTTAAAGTCTAATCCAGTTGTCATTTGCAACACATGTTTGATGGTCACTTTATCAAAGCCCTTATCTTTTAATTCTGGAATATAATTGGTAATGGGTTCGTCTACCGATTTGATAAAGCCATCGTCTATGGCGCAACCAATTAAGATGGAGCTTACCGATTTTGCTACAGAAAAGGAAGGCACCCAACTATTCTGTTGATAGTTGTCGAAATACTTCTCGTACTGAATGGTATCGTTTTTAATGATGATAAAGGCAAGGGTGTTTCTATCTTCCAAAAATTCATCAAAGCTTTTGTTGCCCACCTTTTT
>CAYUDC010000082.1:7505-11586 GCA_964443415.1 uncultured Chitinophaga sp.
ATTTTCTCTGCAGCCTTTTTTATTTGCAACAAACCTTCTTCAAAGCCAGATTCTGTAGAGCTTATCTTAGAAGGCAACATAAACCTGTAAATAGGATTATAGCCTACATCACCCGAGTCTACCCACATTAAATGCGTTTTGTTACCCAGTTCTCTAAAATAAAAAGTTGCCTCGCTATGCATAGTTCCTTCGTTGATGCTTAAATCATAATGTATCATTTCATTTAAGCGGCTTTTGGTAATTCTAAACCTCCCAACGCCAACGAGGCCGCCTCTAAAATATTGCGAAGAGCCTTCGCCACTTTTTACCTTACTGTAAAAGCTCACCATCGAACTATCTAAATCGGTATTCCAGGGGCTCCAATCGGCCCAATTGCGAACGCTGTTCATGTAAGCAAAAGTTTCGTAAACTGGCTTATTGATCACAGTGCTGCGCTCAATGCGGTATTCTTTTGGGAAAAATAAACTCACCAAAAACACCAAGCCAATAAATCCCATGATTCCTGCAAAAATTCCAAATAATTTCATCGTCGTTTGATTTCGTGGGCGAAATTACGCATTTCAATTAGAATTGAGTTCATCGCTTTTTTTTGCCGTTTCGTCTACAAATGTTAGGTAAACAGCCATTCTCTTACTAACCTTGTATAGGCCATCATACCTTTGACCCAAGAAAATAGCAAAAGTTATGAACGATTTAGAAAAAGTTAACCCAGATCCACAGCGCTCCAGAATTCTTGGCGGAGTAGTACTTATTGTGATAGGTGTGTTGTTTTTTGCCAGAAAGATGGGGGTAGACTTTCCAGATTGGTTGTTCACCTGGCCTATGTTTTTAATTGCACTTGGCTTGTACATTAGCGCCAAGCATAACTTTAAAAACCCAGGTGGCTATATCTTAATGGTGATTGGTGGGGTGTTTTTAACCGAACGCTTTTATCCAGATTTTAGAATTCACGAATTCTTTTGGCCTACCTTACTCATTGTGTTTGGTATCATGATGATTTTTAAACCTAAGAGGCAACGCTCTGGCGATGCTTATGGGTCTTACAGTAAAGCCGATGCGTGTTATACAGCTACCGATACTACTGAGCATACCATTGAGGTAAATAGTATTTTAGCAGGTGTAAAAAGAAATGTGCTTTCAAAAGACTTTAAGGGCGGCGAAGTAAATTGTATTATGGGTGGCGCAGAAATTAACTTATCGCATGCTATCATCAATGGCACAGCTACTTTAGAGATGAATCAAATATTTGGTGGTGCTAAACTCATTGTGCCTGCTCATTGGGAGATTATTTCTGATATCACAGTGGTGTTGGGTGGTGTAGAAGATAAACGCCAAGTGTTGGGCAACTATAATCAAGAGCAAAAACCAGTGCTGATACTTAAAGGCGCTTGCGTATTTGGAGGAGTAGACATCAGAAGTTATTAACCTATAGCCACTATGAAAATTTTTTTAGCAAAAATCATCTACAAAATCGTAAAGCCCTTTGAAGAAGGAAACGAGCAGTATGACGAACAATTAATGTTTGTAAATGCGCGAGACATTCACGAAGCATTTTTTAAAGCCCGTATGTTGGGTGTAAAAAATGAAGATGAAGTAACACACGAAAGTGGCTCTTCTATCCTTTGGAAATTTATAGATGTACCTTTCTTAAAAGAAATTGCCTCCTTTGAGGATGGCCTAGAATTGCATTCATCTGTGCTAGAGAAAGAGCCTTCAGAAAACTATGAAAGATTCATTAAAGCACGCGCAGCCGAGTTGCAAAGTGCCATAGAAATTGGATTGCAACCCATTGCCGTGTAGTGATTCCACAGTTAACCTTAAAGCGCGTTGTTTTTGGCTTTAGCAGCTTTTGGCTGGTTTGGCTATTGATTCATTTTTATGTGCTGATGGATTTTGAAGTGCCATTAGACATAGCCTTTGCCGACGCGCTAATCTCACAATCCTTTTTCTTGCTTATAGCTGGGATTTTGTTTATCACCCTTAAGTATTATCAACCCACCGAAGGTAATTTTTTCTATTTACGCATCTGGGCATTTTTATTGTCTACAGGCGCCACTGCTGCTACTTATGAGGTGTTAAAGTTTCGGTTTGAACCAAACCTCTTATATACTGAGTTTTTGTACGATTCTTTAACCATCAGATTTTTATTTCAAATACTGCTGGTAGGCATGGTAACAGTGATGTTATGGATGTTTAATTTTCATAAACTCGATAAGAGTTTGAACGAAAGAAAACAACTGCTAGAAGACGCCGCCAGAGAAGCAGAGTTATTTAACCTTCGTCAACAATTGCAACCCCACTTTTTGTTTAATAGCCTTAATTCTATCAGCGCACTGGCAGGCTCTAAGCCAGAGTTGGCCCGTACCATGGTGCAACAACTTTCCGAATTCTTAAGGCATACCCTTAAAAAAGACGATAAGCAATTGGTGAGTTTAAAGGATGAATTGTATCAACTAAATCTCTATTTGCAAATAGAGAAAGTACGCTTTGGGCATCGTTTGCTTACTTCGGTTCAAACCGAACCCAATTGCGAGCAAATGTTATTGCCAGTATTGGTATTGCAGCCTTTGGTAGAAAATGCCATAAAGTTTGGTTTGTATGATACTTTACAAGAAGTACTGATTGCAGTGGATGCTAAATGTGTAGAAGGCACCTTGGTAGTAGAAATTAGCAATCCATTTGATCCTAGCACTTCGCAAGCCTCTGCGGGCACAGGATTTGGATTAGAATCTATCAGAAGAAGGCTGTATTTGTTGTATGGCAGAAACGATTTGATAGTAACCCAAACACAAGAACAATTATTTATTGCAAGAATTACCATCCCACAATCATGAAAAATTATACCTGCTTGCTCATAGATGATGAGCCCTTGGCTCGAATGATGGTGTTAGAATACCTTCAAACATTTTCAAATATTCAAGTACTGGCCGAGTGCAATGATGGATTTGAGGGCATGAAAGCCATTGCTACCCATCAACCCGATTTTATCTTTTTAGATATTCAAATGCCTAAAATAAATGGCTTTGAGTTATTAGAGCTATTAGAACAGCCGCCTGCAGTTATCTTTACAACCGCTTTTGATGAATATGCGATGAAAGCCTTTGAAGCCAATGCCATCGACTATTTGCTAAAGCCATTTAGTAAAGATAGGTTTGATAAAGCGGTTACTAAAGTGTTGCAACAGCTGGGGTCAACCCAACAAAGCCAAGCCCTCACTGCGGCTACAGAGGCTTATTTAGACAAGCAAGAAGATCTTAGCCGCATTGTGGTAAAGCATAATCATGTGGTAAGAATTTTGTCTTTGCAAGAAATTACCTACCTCGAAGCTTATGGAGATTATATTAAGATTCACACCAAAGATGGTGTTTTTCTAAAGAAGAAAACCATGAGTTTTTTCGAAAGTCATTTAAGTGATAAAGACTTTATCAGGGTTCATAGAAGCTACATTATACCTACACAAGGCATTGTTAAAATAGATCCGCCAGACTTTGTCATTCTAAAAGATGGTACAAAGATTCCTATTAGCAAAACGGGTTATGCTAAGTTAAAGCAGGTGCTGGGGATGTAGATTTGTACTTGCATAAAATTGTAAAAAGAAAGGGGGCATTGCCCCCTTTCTTTTAAATATCAAATGCTTTATCAATAATGGCTTGTTGCTCTTTGGCATGCACCTTACTGTATCCAGTGGCTGGTGAGGCGCTAGATTCTCTTGAGATGCGCTTTAGTTTTAAGTTTTGATCCCAACGTAGCAAATACAACCATGCGCCCATATTTTTAGGCTCTTCTTGTACCCAGCAAATTTCTGCATGTGCATACTTTTCGTATAAAGCTGCCATTTGGTTTTCTGGCATTGGATACAATTGCTCTAATCTTACAATGGCAATATCTTTACGGGCATCTTTTTGCTGACGCTCTAACAATTCATAATAGATTTTGCCAGTACACATCAATACTCTTTTAACCTTTTTAACTTCTACAAAGCTATCGTCTATCAACTCTTGGAAGTGTCCATTGGTAAATTCTTCTATTTTACTTACGCATGCAGGATGACGTAATAAGCTCTTAGGTGTCATTACTACCA
>CAYUDC010000083.1:0-1573 GCA_964443415.1 uncultured Chitinophaga sp.
TATTCTTCCTTCTTCTTCGATTCAAACAACTGGTCTTTGCTTACTACCTCAATGGCTTCGCCATGCTTTAATATTTTAGATACCGCCGTATAGGGCCCGGAAATTAACTCCTCGCCCTCTTTAAGGCCTTCTAAAATTTGAATCATCTTATCGTCTTGGATACCCGTTTTTACCTTCCTTATGCTGGCCTTGTTGTCTTGCTTCACAAACACCACTTCTACTTCTTCTTCTTTGCCTGTGCTGGCCGATAGATTTTTTTCTTTCTTTTCCTCCACTTGTGTGGTATCTAAATCAGAAGCCAATCTAATGGTTACTGCCTCTATAGGTACTGCCAACACATTGTTTACGCGCTCTGTCATAATCTCTACACTCGCACTCATGCCTGGCCTAAACACCGATTTTCTCTTACCAAACTTTCTGGTAAGGTCTTCATATGAACTTCTTAAAATGCGAATCTTCACCACAAAATTGGTTACCTGATCGCTGGTGGTAGCGGCTGTAGTACTAGCACTATTGGCAATTTCGGTTACCACACCCTGAAACTTTCTGCCTGGATAAGCATCCACTTCTATCAGAGAAGTATCCCCCAATCCCACTTTTACAATATCGTTTTCATTCACATCCACACTCACCTCCATATCGTTTAGGTTGGCAATACGCATCATCTCCGTTCCCGCCATTTGCGAGGTTCCTACCACTCTTTCTCCTTTTTCTACGCTAAGCTTACTTACAATGCCATTTACTGGCGCATAAATATTGGTTCGAGCCAAATTCTTCCTCGACTCTTTTACACTGGCTTCAAAACTTTTTACATTATACTCTGCCGCCAATACACTTTGCTTGCCGGCTTCCACTTCTGATTTAGCATTTAAAAAAGTGCTCTTGGCGGTTTCAAATTCTCCATCCGAAATCAACTTTTGAGCGTACATTTTTTCATTTCTTTCAAAGGCACTTTTTACCTCATTAAACCTGGCTTCGGCCTGAGCCAACCTGGCTTTTGCATTGGCTAAATTGGCCCTGATATTATTTAATGAAGCATCTGATCTGTCTAAAGCACTCTGGTACAACTCAGGATCGATGCGCGCCAACAATTGACCTGCCACTACCGAGTCGCCTTCTTTTACATACAACTCCCTAATCTCACCACTAACATCCGAGCTTATTTTAACTTCTTTCTCTGGTTGAACCCTACCATTGGCCGATACCGTTTCTACTATGGTTTTAAGTTCTGTTTTGGCTACCAATACTTTTGTGCCTTCAACTTTTCCAATCCAACCGGCTTTTTTGCCTACCATGGCCAATACCAATAGAACCAAAACGCCTATTCCCAAATACTTAAAGGTCTTATTACTTTTTTGTGCTTTCATATTACTTAAAACAAAGGTTTGCCAATGTAAAAATCAAGGGTTTTTCTGCGAAACACCAATTCATATTTGGCTTGTGTGAAATCTGCTTCAGCGCGAATGTAACTATTTTTTGTATTCAGATAGTCGGCCAAATTCATCGCGCCTAATTCAAATTGCTTGTCTGCCACATCAAAGGCCTCTTTGTTGGCTTCTAAATTTTCTTTGTT
>CAYUDC010000083.1:1673-11512 GCA_964443415.1 uncultured Chitinophaga sp.
TTCTTAATCCAGCAGCTTTTACATCCGGACTATTCTCAACAAACTCAGAGAAAATTAAATCTATCGACTTGGGCTCATCTTCTATTTTAAGTGCAGCTGTTTCTATTTTTGCAATGGTTTGGTTTTCGTAAGGTTTCACTTCTATTAATAACCAAAGCTCTAGATAAGCTTGCATCAAAGTGTTTTCTGCATTAATCAGGGCCAATTCTTCTCCCGCCAATTGTGCTTTTAATTGCAGGTACCTGCTTTTATTGCTTGACCCTAATTCGAACATTTTCTTTTGACGCTCCACCTGCGAACGGGTAGCCTCAATTCTTGCCTTGGCGCTGTTTACCAATTCGATGTTTTGCAACACCCTTAAATAAGCTGCCGATACATTTAAGGCAATGTTATTTTTTATCTGCAACAAATCTTGCTCGCTGGCTTTGGCATTGGTTTGGGTCAACCTAACATTATTGGTATTTTGAAAACCGTTAAATAAAGGTACACTCGAACTAATCCCAAATGAATTGGTTCTAAATGCCACCCCTTTTTGTGCCAAGTTGGTAGCAGGGTTAATGGCAAAACCCGTTTGCCAGTTATTGGTAAGGTTGCTATTTAAGTTTGGTAGCAAGGCCATCTTACTCTGAAAGTAATCGGCTTTGGCGCTAAGGGTTTGCAACTGTTGTTGCTGAATGCTAATGTTTTTGCTGAATGCTTGATCAATACATTCTTGCAGCGTCCATACTTTGGCTTCTTGGGCAAAACCATTTACAGCCCAAATGGCCAATGGTAAAATGAGTAGGTTTTTTATTCTGTAAAGCATTGTTTAGTTTTGAAAGCGAAGCTTCAAAAATAATGTTTAAATACACAATCCCACGCATTCTTACTACCTTATTTCCATTGTGTACATGGAAGGTAAAAACGAGTGATAAAGTATTGTATTTAACTTTTGATGATGGCCCACATCCCACCATAACGCCTTGGGTGCTGGGTCAATTAAAGCAATACCAAGCCAAAGCCACCTTTTTTTGTGTGGGCGACAATGTTAAAAAATATCCATCCACCCACGAGCAAACCTTAGCCGCCGGACATGCCGTGGGCAATCATACCATGCACCATGTAAAAGGGTGGTCTATGAGCAATGAGGCTTATTTTAAGGAAGTTTCGGAGGCTGCCGGTTTGATCCAAAGCCACTTATTTAGGCCGCCTTATGGGCGAATAAAGCCAGCTCAAATGAAGGGCTTAGCGCAGCAATACAAAATTATCATGTGGAGTTTGTTGAGCCGAGATTACGATAAACATCTAAATATCGCCGAAAGCCTAAACGCAATGAAGGCCGCCAAGGCTGGCGATGTAATTGTATTTCACGACAGTGAAAAGGCATTTGCACAATTGCAATTATTACTGCCAGAGCTATTAAACTATTACCACCAACAAGGATTTAAAATGGAGGCTTTGTCTTAAGTATGTTAGAATTATCGCTCCTGCTAATTCTTTGGCTATACCTATGTCTGCTCCTCCTCCTCCTGGCTGCTTACCACGCTTCTAAGCCGTCGCAAAAGTCTTTTACTTTTTTAACCGAAGCGCAATTGCCAGACATTAGCATCTTAGTACCAGCACGCAATGAAGCCGAAAACATCGAAGCCTGTTTAGCCTCTTTGATTGCACTTGATTATCCTAAAAATAAATTATCTATCTGGATTGGTAACGACCAGTCTACCGATCAAACCGCCGAGTTGGTGGCTGCTTTTGCGCAACAGCATCCACATATTAAGTTGGTAAACATTACTCAAACCCTCGGAACAGCAAGGGCAAAGGGCAATGTGCTGGCAAATCTGCTTTCTTTGGTTCAAACCGACATAGTGTTTGTAACCGATGCGGATATTAGCGTAAACCCACAATGGGTAAAGCGTTTGTTGCCTCGCGTAATGTCTAAAGAATATGGTATGGTAAGCGGAACCACCTTGGTGCAGGGCCGCACTTTGTTTCACCGGTGGCAAGGTTTAGAGTGGTATTTTGGCATGGGATATATTACCGCTTTTGATCAGCTTGGCGTGCCAACAACCGCCGTAGGAAACAACATGGCCTTTACCAAAACAGCCTATTTGGCCACGGGAGGCTATGAAAATATGCCGTTTTCTGTTACGGAAGATTTTCAGCTGTATGATGCCATTAGAAAGCAAGGTTTTAAAACCTATAATGAGTCGCATGCCCATTCGGTAAACCTATCCAAAGCACAAACCACAGTTCTAGGATTACTGCATCAGCGCAAGCGTTGGCTGATGGGGGCGAGGGCCTTACCGTGGTATTGGACTTTTATATTTGGATTGCAGGCCTTGTTTTATCCAGCCATATTTGTTTTGTTGTTTGTACACCTAAAAATGGCCTTGCACATTTGGCTCATGAAAGCCATTTTATCTCAACTCTTTTTGGTTGTTATGCAGCGAAGGTTGGGCCAGAAGCCAGACTTTTGGGCACAACTGGGTTTTGAAGGCTACAGCGTTTGGTCTACCTTATCGATGATGTTATTTTATGTGGGAGCAGGTAAAATGGTTTGGAAAGATAGAAGCTACTGAGCTTGTCCTTCAGCATTTGGCTCCTCTTCTGGTGCTGCCACAGTAGAAGCATCTATGTTCTCGCAAAACTTGTTGAGGATATAAAATGTATAGCCAATTTTATAATCAAAATAAGTGCCGCCTGGGTTTTCTGCAAACCAATCTAGGTTCAACCAGAGATTGCCTTCATTATCATATTTGCCGTTTAAATTGCCTCCAAATACCTTTAGGTGATAATACCTATTGGTGATAAAATCTATGACCTCTTGCTGATTTGTTTTGCCAAGGTTAACCTCTGTAAAAGCATGGCCGCCGTCTTCACCCCAAGCATAGTTAATGCGGGCTTCGCCGCCTACCGACAATATAACTGAGCATAACATTACCGCAAAATCATCACAATCACCATTGAGGTTGTTGTCTATAGTTTCTGAAGCTTTGGCAAGGTACTCTGTGGTAGCAGGGTCGTTTACATATTTCCAGTTTTTATAGAGGTGATCAAACAAATCGCAAATTTGTGCCAAGTTAAAATTGCCAGGGTCTTTGCCAGCAATTTGAACCGCAAAGTTGCGCACTTTCTGACTTTTATAATCGCAAGCTTTTACCAATTTTCTTTTGCTCTTATTGCAATCTTTAAACATCTCTTTAAAGAGCTTTTTTTGGTGTTTGGTAACACGGTAATCTATTTCTGGAGCATATATTTCTTCCTCGGTCTCTGTCCATTCTTCATTGCTTTCGTAAGAGGTTTCGGATTCTTTCCAATTCACAGATCCTTTAGAATCTTGTGGTTGAACGTATAGGGCTCTATAGCCATAATAGCCTAATAAGGCTAATACCACTAATACTAAAAAAACACCAAAAGCGCTGAAGCCTTTTTTGTTGGGTTCAGGGTTTTCGATGGGGTTTTCGGCAGGGTTTTCCATGAAAGTTCAATTTGCTTTTTTGACAAATATGCAGAATTGATTTTTAATTACCTTTGGCCCCATGAAATTTGTAGATACGCACACGCACCTATATGCCGAGGAGTTTGATACAGACAGAAAAGAAGTGATGGAGAAGGCCATTAAAAACGGGGTATCTCATTTTTTTCTTCCTAATGTAGATGTACATTCGATACAGAAAATGCTCAATTTATGTTGGGATTTTCCAGATGTTTGTTACCCCATGATGGGTTTGCATCCTTGCAGTGTAGACGAGCATGTAGAAGCGCATTTGTTTCAAATTCAGAAGTGGTTTAAGAAACGTAAGTTTTATGGGGTGGGCGAGATTGGCTTAGATTATTATTGGAGTGTAGACTTTAAAGAACAGCAGATAAGAGCCTTTAAAACCCAAATTCAGTGGGCCATTCAGCTTGATTTGCCCATTGTAATCCATTCTAGAAACAGCACTGAGGACGTGATAGCCATTTTAAAAGAGATGGCGCATCCCAAATTGCGCGGAATTTTTCACTGCTTTAGTGGAAATGAATCCCAAGCCCAAGAAATTGTGTCGATGGGATTTTTATTGGGAATAGGAGGGGTGCTTACTTTTAAAAATAGTGGTTTGGATAAGGCCATTGCCGATATAGATATGCAACATTTGGTGCTAGAAACCGATGCGCCGTATTTGGCGCCTGTACCTTATCGAGGTAAGCGAAACGAGAGCTTTTATGTGATAGAAGTGGCTAAAAAATTGGCAGAGATTAAAAAGCTTGGGTTGACCCAAATTGCTGAGATAACCAGCCAGAATGCGTTAAAGATTTTTTCGGTTTGACCCCACCCGAATTGTCACACAATTGCAGATTTTGCAATTTGTTTATGGATTCATCAATAATTTAGTATAATTGAGCACCTAAATTTAGAGCTCATTGAATACACGTATACTTCCTGTCTTACTCATCCTTTGTGTTTTGTTTCCGGTATTGCTGGCAGGGCAATCGAATGCGGTTTTTAGAGGATATGTAAAAGATGCCAAAACTGGCGAACCCCTGATTGGTGCTTCTGTGGGTGTTAAAGGCACTTCCTTTGGCACCTCTACCGATTACGAAGGTTCTTTTCAGTTAAAATTACCACAACCCTTTCCTGTAACCATTATCGTTACGTATGTAGGATACATCAAGCAAGAGCTGGTGGTTAGCAGTGGCTCAAAGCCAATTGAAATAAGACTAAAGGATAACTCAAAGGAGTTAAAAGAAGTTGCCATCAAAGATTCTAGGATTACCCAAAAGCAAAAACAAGCGCCATTAACGGTAGAAACCATGGACGCCATTGCCATTAAAGAAACACCTGCGGCTAATTTTTATGAAGGTTTGGCTCATTTAAAAGGCGTTGATTTAACAAGTGCCTCTATTGGTTTTAAGATTATCAATACAAGGGGATTTAATAGTACCTCACCCGTAAGAAGTCTACAATTAATTGATGGGGTAGATAACCAAGCACCTGGATTAAATTTCTCTTTGGGGAATTTTTTGGGAGCTAGCGAATTGGATGTTCAGAAAGTAGATTTAATAGTGGGCGCCAGCGGCGCCTATTATGGGCCCAATGCATTTAATGGGGTAATTAATATGCAAACCAAAAGCCCGTTTTTGTTTCCAGGCCTTAGTGCCCAAATTCGCGTGGGCGAAAGAAGGTTAACAGAAGTGGCTGTGCGTTACGCCGAGGTGATTAAAAACAAAAAAGGGGAGGAGAAATTTGCATACAAAGTAAATATTTTTGGTATGAGCGCCCGCGATTGGGAAGCCGATAATTACGAGGCTACCATTCAAAGTCCAACCGCCCGCAACAACCCAGGTGGCTATGATGCGGTAAATATTTATGGCGACGAATATTCTTATGCAGGTTTTAGGCAAACAGGCTTACCATTTTTGGGTTATGGCTATGCCTTAAGACCAGGGTATAAAGAAGTAGATTTAGTAGATTATAATACCCGTAACCTTAAAATGGGTGCGGCCTTGCATTATAAAGTAAAAAAGAACCAGGAGTTAATTTATGCTTTTAATTATGGTAGTGGTACTACCGTTTATCAAGGAGATAATAGATTTAGTTTAAAAGACATCACCTTCTTTCAAAATAGGGTAGAATGGCGTCAAGAGAATAAGTTTTTTGTAAGGGCCTATATGACCAAAGAAAACGCTGGTAACAGTTATGATGCTTATGCCACTGCCTTACTGCTACAAAATGCTGCCAAAACAGATGCTAATTGGGCATCAGATTATAATAACTTTTGGTTTGGCAATATCTCAAACCTCATCGAAAAAATAAGGCCACCTATAAATAATCCTCCTCCAGGAGTACCTTATGGAAGTTTTGCCAATTATTACCTGAATACCTTTTATCTAGATTCGCTCACCAAGTACCATCAAATGGCCAGAACCTTTACCGATGCCAATGGAAATATTGTGAATGGGGGGATTCCGCGTTTTGAGCCAGGCACCGCTCGTTTTGATTCTGCTTTTAACTCTATTACTTCTCGCACCAACCGTGAGGGAGGTTCTAGGTTTTATGATGAATCTGCCTTGTACCATATTGTAGGTGAAAGACAATTTCAATGGTTTGATGCCGAGTTTAGGGTAGGAGCTAATTACAGGATGTATGCACCTTTATCAAATGGTTCTATCTTTTTGGATACCATTGCCAATCAAAGAATATACAACCAAGAGGTGGGAGCTTATATGGGTGTTGAACAAAAATTATTAGACAACAAACTCAAATTAAGTTTTACAGGCAGGGCCGATAAAAATCAAAATTTTAAACTCTTGTTTTCGCCTGCAGCCTCAGCTGTATATACTTATAAAGAGCATGTGTTTAGGGTTTCTGGTGCCAGTGCCATTCGTAATCCTACGCTTACCGACCAATACATTAACTTGAATGTAGGTAGGGCAACCTTGTTAGGAAACTTAAATGGTTTCGACAGTTTGGTGACGGTTTCGAGTTTGATAGATGCCTTTAACTTTGGGCGTAATCGCATGAGCTATTTTAATGTTGCACCCATTAGGCCAGAACGCGTAAAAACAATAGAGTTTGGTTACCGTGGAAATTTAAGTGAAAAATGGTTTGTTGATATAAGCTATTATTTTAGTTGGTACACTGATTTTATTGGCTTTAAGATTGGGGCCGATGTAGTTTGGGAAGGCCCATTGCCAGAATCTGTAAAGGTTTACCGTGTAAGTGCCAATGCAGTAGATATGGTAACTACACAAGGCTTGACAGTAGGATTAAATTACTTCTACAAAAAAGCATTAGGGTTTAATGGCAATTATTCTTGGAATAAGTTAGACAGAAGAGGTTCTACAGACCCCTTGATACCAGCTTTTAATACACCAGAGCACAAGTACAATATTGGCATTAGCGGTAGGAATATCGAAACAAAAATTGGTAAGAAATACATCGACAATTGGGGCTATGGCATAAATTGGAAATGGCAAACTGGGTTTATTTTCGAGGGCTCACCGCAGTTTACGGGCGAGGTTCCAGCATATGGCATGGCAGATGCTCAGATCAATAAGTTTTTCCCAGACGAAAAGCTAACCATTAAAATTGGTGCAAATAACATCCTAAATAACAAGGTAATTCAGGTATATGGAGGCCCAAGAGTGGGTCGTATGGCTTATTTATCTGTACTATTAGATTTAGGAAAATAGTTGCATAAAATTCTAAAACATTGGATATTTAAAACAAATTGTATTACTTAGCGTCTTTAACACGAACACTAAACAAACAAATAATAAAAAAATGAAAAAAAATCTACTTTCGATTTTTGCGATGGTGATGCTACTTTTAGTAGGATTAACCAGCAAAGCGCAAGTGCGCTATTTTGCGCCGGTTTTTGAGAATGTCAACAAAATCTCACAAGTTTGGTATGATTCAAACTACTCTGTGAATTTACTTTTTGGCGTTCCTGGCCTTCCTCCATCTTTAAATGGTAGCCCGGTTTACATGGCATCACAATTTGTAGATATTTATGAGCCAGCTGGAGATACCGAAAAAGGTCGTCCATTGATTATTTTGGCTCATACCGGTTCTTATTTACCTGCTTTTGTGAATCAACAAACTACTGGTAACAAAGAAGATTCGGCTATTATAGAAGTAGCAAAAAACTTGGCCAAAAGAGGTTATGTGGTTGCTCTTGCTTCTTACCGTTCAGGTTGGAATCCTGCTACCACTATTCAGGCTGTAGCGCGTGAGCAATTGTTAAAAGCCACTTACCGTGGTTTGCAAGACATGCGTGCTTGTGTACGTTACTTCAAGAATAATGCTGCTACCTATGGTATTGACACAGGTAAAGTGGTAATTGGTGGACAAGGTACAGGCGGTTATATCGCATTAGCTTATGCTACTGTTTCTACCAGAGAAGACATCGAGTCTAATATTAAGTTTTTACGCGACGATGCTAGTGCTATGGTGAGCATGGATACGATGGGAGATTGGAGAGGTGTGGGTGGTATTCCTCCATTCAACTTGCCTCACCCAGAATCAGTATCTTCACAAGCGCACATGGTAATTAACTACGGTGGTGCTATGGGTGATATCGCTTGGATGAAATCTACTAGCTTACCAATTGTTTCTTGTCATGCAAAAGGTGACCAATTTGCACCTTACTTTACTGGTAACGTATTAGTACCTACTACAGGTGCAGTGGTAATTCCAAATGCTTCTGGTGCTGGACACGTAGTTCCAAAGGCGGATAGCTTAGGATTAAACAATGCCATCAACAAGTACTTCTATTTAGATCCAATTACAGAGAGAGCTGCAGAAGTTAACAAGAAGTCTATCATGATGCCAAACAACAACTTTGGTTTCGAAACTTCTTTCCCATTCGAAGGTTCGCCTTGGGAGTGGTGGGATAGAACGGCTGCACAAACCAAAACTTCACAAGTTTACCGTGGTATTCCTTTACCTGTAAATGGTAGAAATGCCGACTCACTTTCTATGTTAACTAATCCATTTATGAGTGCTACTCGTGGTAAGGCTTATTGCGATACAGTGGCTTCTTTCTTTGCACCTAGAATTGCAGCAAGATTTGGCTTAGAAGGAGCAAATGCAATCAATGCGTTTAATCTTTTAACTCCAGCAAACAATGCTTCACTTACCATTACTGAAGAAGATACTACATTGGTAAGCATTACTTGGGAGCCTACTTCTGGTGATGTTTCTTATGCTTTAGGTTTAAAATTAGCAGGTAACAATCCATTCTTCTACGAAGAAGAAGATCTTCCAACCAACCAATTGGCAGTTCCTGCTGGAGATTTATACACCTTATTTAAAACAGGTGGATTCCCAGACAATACTCCAACTGCAGTAGAGTGGGCAGTAGCTGCTGTTAGACCAACTGTAGGTATTGGTAGAAATGCCAACTCTCTTTTCACTGTTAACGTTACTTTAAAGCCTAAAGGTGTTGGTGTAAAAGAAGCTGAGTTAAACAAAATGCTTATTGTTTACCCTAATCCAGCAACCAATGATATCAAAGTAACTTTAAATGACAACAATGCGCCAATGAGCGAAATTGTAATCTTAGATATCATGGGTAGAGAAGTTTACAGTGCCACTAACTTAAGCACTTTCTCACAACAAATTAACTTGAATGGTTTAAACAAAGGTATCTACTTTGCAACCATCAAAACTACCAATGGTGGCGCAGCTACTCAGCGCTTCTTGGTTCAATAAGAAATAAAAAAATAAAAGCCGTGGGCATTGCAAAACAATTTGCAAGCCCACGGTTTTTTTATGTAATCAACTCAAGTAATGAACTGGATAGAACAAGATAATAAGTTACATAAAACTTATGTGTTTAGCGATTTTGCTACAGCTTTTTCGTGGATGACAAAAGCCGCTTTTGCCATCGAAAAATTAAACCATCATCCCGAGTGGAAGAATGTTTACAATAGGGTGGAAGTATGGCTTTGCACCCACGATGCTGGAAATATGGTAACCGAGAAAGATTGGCAATTGGCAAAAACCTTAGACAGCCTCTAATCGCCATGCATTTTTTGATTGGTCATGAATTTCCCGATCCCTCTTTGGCTGATGAGAATGGTTTATTAGCCATAGGCGGCGATTTATCTCCAGAGACGCTGGTAGCGGCCTATCAATTAGGTATATTTCCTTGGTTTAATGAAGATGAACCGATTTTATGGTGGAGTCCTGACCCACGGTTAGTTTTATTTCCTAAGGAGATAAAGGTGAGTAAAAGCATGAAGCAAATACTTAAGCGTGGCGATTTCTCATTTAGCATCAATTCTTGCTTTGAGGAAGTAATTGCCGCTTGCAGGGATACTAGGAGCGAAGAGGGCACTTGGATCAGCCCGGAAATTACAGATGCCTATACCAC
>CAYUDC010000084.1:0-9408 GCA_964443415.1 uncultured Chitinophaga sp.
CCAAAAATTAAGATAGGATCGAGCACCATGTTTATGATATTGGCAATCCATAACACCCACATGGCCATAGCAGCATCGCCTGCACCTCTAAAAATAGCATTCATCACAAACAATAAGATGATGGTGATGTTGCCGCCCAACATCCATTGGGTGTAGCCGTAGCCTTGGGTAACGCTCCAATGGTCGCCTCCCATCCATTTTAACAACTCGGGCGCATAAAAAATGCCTGCTAGCATAAACGGAATAGAAATAAGCACTCCTAATAAAATAGATTGAACTGCAGACACAGAAGCTTGATTGGCTTGCTTCTCTCCTACCCTTCGAGCCACAATAGCAGTGACGGCGGTAGATAAGCCCATAGCCAAAGAGTATAAAAGATACAAATAGGTTTCTGTAAGGCCCACTGTGGCAACCGCCGACGAACCTAACTTTCCTACAAAATAAATATCTACCACCGCAAAGGCAGATTCCATCACCAACTCTAAAATCATGGGAACCGCCAATAAAAAGATGGCTTTGCGCAACCCTATCTTGGTGTAATCTTCTTCGGAGCCGCGGATAGCAGAGCCTAGCTCTTGCCAAATAGTTTTCTTGGTTTCCATAGCGTTTAGGTTAGTCTTCAATGTTAAAAAAAGTTTCGGTTTGAACCAAGCCTAGATAAAATAATAGTAGCCGAATTTGCAATTATCTTGGCGATGGTTATTTTGCATCTTGTCATGGAAAATCTATATAACTCTCCCAACCTCAAAAAACAAAGCACACAAGCTTTACTGGCAGTTGCCTTTTTTATTGTATCCTATCTTGTATTGTTAGCAGCCGCTATAGGCTTAGCTATTTTATGCGGATATGCTGCCATCCTGTTATTCTCGCTAAAATTTACCTATGTTACCTTAATGGTAGGAATTGGGGTTTTTAGCATTGGTATTTTAATTCTATACTTTCTTTTGAAGTTTATTTTTAAAACGTCTAAAACAGACTTAAGCAGTTTAACAGAAATTACCAGAGAAGAAGAACCTAAGTTATTTGCACTCATCGATGAAATTGTTTCGGAGGTTCAAACACAAAAACCCAAGCATGTTTACTTAAGTGCAGAAATTAATGCATATGTATTTTACGACTCGAGTTTTTGGAGCATGTTTTTGCCTATTCGTAAAAACCTCACCATTGGCGTTGGACTTATGAATGCCGTAACACAGCAAGAGTTAAAAGCCATTCTGGCCCACGAATTTGGACATTTCTCTCAAAAGAGCATGAAAGTAGGAAGCTATGTTTACAATGTAAACAAGGTGATACATAATATGCTTTTCGACAACAACTCTTACAATGATACCATTGCGGTTTGGGCCAACTTAAGCGCCTTTTTTGCTTTCTTTACCAATATTGCTATCAAGATTGTGCAGGGCATTCAATACTTGTTAATGAAATTATATGAGTTGGTAAACCTTCAATTTTATGCCTTATCTAGGGAGATGGAGTTTCATGCCGATGCGGTGGCGGCCAGTGTGGCTGGGTCGCAGGCCTTAGTAGATTCTTTACGACGCTTAAACTTAGCTGATGCAGCCCACTCAGAAACCATGCAATTTTATTATGGAAAACTCAAAGAAGGTATAGCAGCAGATAACATTTATCAGCACCAACAAAAGGTATTGCATGCCATGGCAAGTGATTTTAAACTACCCATGGTGAACCAACTGCCATTGGTAGATGAACATTTTGAAAACAAGTTCCCTAAATCGCGTTTAGAATTTAACAAGCAATGGATGAGCCATCCAGAAATAGAAGAGCGTGCCAAAAGATTATTATCATACAATCAGGAGGCCAAAAATCCTATGAACGGAATGGCCTTGGATTTACTTAAAGATCCCGAAGCTACTCAAAAAACATTTACACTGCAAAGCTTCTCCTTTTTAGAAACTGGAGCAAAATCTACACTCAGTGCTGCCGAATTTGAAGCCGTCTACCAGGCAGAAAAACATAAAAACAATTTACCTGAAATTTTCAATAACTATTTTGATTACCATCCATTTCCTACATTGCCTTATGCAGAAATGATATCAGCTTTGGAAGCATTTCCTTTGCACGATTTAAGCCATTGGTGCAGCGACGAAAACAAAGGAAAGTTGGTAGACCATAACAATACCAGAAATGATCAATCTACTTTAGAATGGCTAATCAATCCTGATAACAACCCTAGCATAAAAACCTTTGATTATGCTGGAGTTCGCTATAAGTTAAAAGATGCCGCCGAAGTGTTAGAATTGGTAAACCAACACCTCGAGCAATTAGAAAAACAAATCAAAGACATTGATATGGGTATCATGAAATACTTATATCAAAGCGCTAAAAATCAAGACGCCCTGGCAGCATTTGAACAATTGTATGAAAGTCATATCGCAGGATTTAATGCCTTTACAGACACGGATGCTTTGGTTCAAACCGCTTTCCAAAAATTAGACTTTGTAACCCAACAAACTCCTTTTGCGATCATTACCGAAAACTTTGAAGCATTTAAACCCACGGAGTTATTACTCAAAGAAAAAATGAATGCTTTATTTGCCAACGAAAAACAAAAATCATTGCTTACCGAAGAACAAGAAAAAGCCATGTTTCATTATAAAGACAGAGACTTGGTTTATTTCGAAAATGAGGCTTATAACCAAGTAGCATTAGATATGATGTATGATGCCATCAACCATTATCAAGCGGCATTTAACTATATTTGGTTCTACGAAAGAAAAGAACTACTGACAAATTTTTTAGAGATAGGTAAGATTCAATAATATATGAAAAAAATTCTCATCACTTTTTGCTGCTTATTACTCACCCATATTGGGTTTGCGCAACCTGCATTCGTAAAAGACTCTTTGGATCAATACATCGAAAGAGAAATGAAACGCTGGCAAATACCTGGATTGGCCATTGCCATTGTGAAAGATGGAAAGGTGATATTAACGAAAGGCTATGGTGTTACATCCATTGATAAGCCCAAAAAAGTGGATGAATACACTTTGTTTCAAATTGCTTCTAACTCAAAAGCATTTACTGGAACAGCCATTGCGCAATTACATGAAGAGAAAAAAATTCATTTAGATTCGGCTGCTACTAAATACTTACCTTATTTTAAACTGTTTGAACCAAGCTCTACTCAACTGTGTACCGTACGCGATTTATTGACACATCGCATTGGCCATGGAACCTTTCAGGGCGATTTCCTCAACTGGGGAAGTAATTTAACCCGAAAAGAAATCGTAGAGAAAATGAGTCTTACCAAGCCAAAATATCCTTTTAGGTATACTTATGGCTATTGCAATGCTGGATATATTGCAGCAGGTGAAATTATTCTTGCAGCTAGCGGGCTAACCTGGGACGAATACTTACAAACCCATTATTTTAAGCCTTTAAAAATGCAGCATACCCATACATCGTATGAGCTAATGAAAGCAGATGCCAATGCTTGTGCACCGCATACTATTTACCTAGATGAGCTCAAGCAAATTCCACTTGCAAACATTGATAATATGGGCGCCTCTGCTGCCATTAATTCTTGCGCTGCCGACATGGCCAATTGGCTTATCATGCAATTAAACAATGGTAAATTTGAAAGTAATACCATTGTAAGTTCAAATGTGTTAAGAGAAACTAGAAAATCGCAAATGGTGGTGAGGGATGTTCAATCGAGGTTGTTTCCTGGCAAACATTTTAACAACTATGGTTTAGGTTGGGCCTCCTCTGATTTTTATGGTAAACGTGTGTATGAACACAGCGGTGGTGCCAATGGCTTTGTAACCAAAACAGAATTTGTACCAGAAGAAAATTTAGGCGTATTGGTTTATACCAACTCGGATGCAAACTCATTATATGATGCCTTACCTAAACAAATCATCGAGGCTTATTTAAACTTGCCTTATCGCAATATCAGTGCAGCCTATTTTGAGTCGAGCGCAGAAAGCCGAGAAAAAGAATTAAGAGCCACAGACAGTTTAATGGCCATCGCTGCTAGTTCGAGGTCAGAAGATTTTGATGCAAAACGTTTGGTAGGATATTATCAGAATGCCTTCTATGGAAAGATTGCCTTGTTTGAAAAGAAAGGCAAATTAATGATGTGGATGGAACATCATCCAAAAAACCTTGCCAGCTTGGGCTATATTGGAGAAAATAAATTTTTAACTATTTATTCCGATATTACCTGTGGCATCGAAATAAGCACTATAAAGTTAGAGAATGACAAACCCAAATCTATCAGCATCAAGGTAAACGACTTTATCGATTACGAATACTATGAATTTGAGTTTATAGGCATTCCTAAGAATGAGCAGTTTCCACCGGAAATACCTCGTTAGCCAACAGCATCGCTTGATCAAAAACAGAGGTATCAATACCATGAGCCACCTTCTTTTTGTCAAGGAAGTGTAAAATGTTTTCCATAGGCATGTTGCCAGTAAGCGCGTCGGCGGCCATAGGGCAACCACCAAAACCTTTAATGGCGCCATCAAATCTTTGACAACCTGCTTCCCAGGCTGCAACCATTTTTTCTTCCCAAGTATCTGGCGTAGTGTGCAAATGAGCGCCAAAGGTAATTTGAGGCAAAGCTGGAATGAGGTTACTAAACACCTCATGTATGGTACTTGGATTGGCAATACCAATGGTATCGCTAAGGGATAAAATTTTGACGCCAAGGGCAGCCATTTTATTGCTCCAATCTATCAATAAATCTGCGCTCCATGGGTCGCCATAAGGATTTCCAAAGCCCATGCTTAAATAAACTACCAAAGTTTTGCCATGTGCTACACTCAACTGCTGCATGGCTTCTACGGTTTTAAGAGAATCTTGTATACTCGAATGGGTATTTCTTTGCTGGAAAGTTTCTGAGATAGAAAAAGGAAATCCGATATACTGGATTTGAGGATAAGTACAAGCTGTTTCGGCCCCACGTAAATTGGCCACAATGGCTAAAAGTTTGGTTTGAACCGAATTTAACTCGAGCTTCTCTATCACTTCTGGTGTATCTGCAAGCTGCGGAATGGCTTTTGGAGAGACAAAACTACCAAAGTCTAAACTATGAAAACCCGCTCTAAGCAAGAGGTTTAGGTAGTTTATTTTGGTTTGGGTAGGAATAAACTGATGTATGCCTTGCATAGCATCCCGCGGACATTCAATAAGTTCTAGTGCCATTAAAAGATAATTTTCAAAAAATACAAGCACAAAATTATGGCTTTAATCCCTATTTTTGACGTCCTATTAAAAAGAAGCGTAAGCATAACGACACATGAACCAAGAGTTGGACAATGTAACGAACGAACCAGTGGAAGAGCAAACTCCTATGGTGAATGAGCCGCAAGCGGAATTGACATCCTCAATCCATGCAGCCGAATTAAGTGACGATGAGCACGAGTTAGAGGTAGTGGAAGAATTGCCAGACTACAGTCATTTTAACAAAGAAGATTTGTTGAAAGCCGCACTGGAAGCTGCCAATACCAAAACCATCGACGAAGCCCTTGTTATTTTTAAAACCATTAAGCCTTTGCTCGACCAGCAAATAGCCGAAGAAAAAGCACAAGCTTTAGCCAAATTTATTGAAGAAGGTGGCGAAAAAGACAACTTTGAATTTAGAGGCGAACAAGCTAAGGAAGTTTTTAACAAAGCCTTTCAAGAGTTAAAACTCAAGAAAGAAGATGCAAAGAGAAGGCAAGAAGAAGAGAAAAAAGAAAATCTTAGAAAAAAAGAAGCCATTCTTGAAGAAATTAAGAAACTAAACGATTCTGAAGAAACTGCTCAAAGCATCAAACGCTTAAAGGAATTGCAGGCCGAGTGGAAGCTTATTAAAAACGTGCCTAAAGAAAATGTAGAAACCCTTTGGGAAAGCTACCGCGTTTTAATTGAAATTTTCTATGATAGACTTTCTATTAATAACGAGTTAAAAGAATTAGATAGAAGTAAAAACTTAGGTCTAAAGATAGAACTCATCTCTAAAGTAAACGAGTTATTGTCTGAACCAAATATCAAAAAAGCACTCATCAATGTGAAGAAATTACAAGAAGAGTGGAGATATATTGGACCTGTAGATAGAGAAGCTTCAGAAGATATTTGGAATCGCTTTAAGGCAGAGGTAGACAAGGTTTACTCGATGATTAAAGAGAAAACCGAAGCTTTAGAAAGTGTAAGAAAAGAAAACCTTGCCCTAAAACAAGAGCTATTAGTGAAGGCCAAAGAAATGGCTAATTTTAAAACCACCCGCATCAAAGATTGGATGGAGCAAAGCACTGCTGCCAATGAATTGATGGAGGCTTGGAAAAAAATTGGGCATGTGCCAATGGCTGTGCGCGATCAGGTATGGAACGAGTTTAGAGAAGCTAGAAACAGCTTCTTTAATAATAAGAACCAATTCTTTAAAGGCATGCATGCCGAAAGAAATGCCAACTTAAAAGCCAAAGAAGAATTGTGCGTAAAAGCAGAAGCCATTGCTGCCAACCCAATTGATTGGGCCAAACAAACAGAAGAGATAAAGAAACTTCAAGAAGATTGGAAGAAAATTGGCATGGCACCAGAAAAGGTGAACGATGCCGTTTGGAAACGTTTTAGATCTGCTTGCGATAGTTTCTTCGAGAAAAAATCAGAGCGTTATGCTTCTCAACAACAAGAACAATTACAAAACCTTGAAGCCAAAAATGCCATCATTGCAAAGCTAGAGGCATTAAGCAGTAGCGAGCAAGAAGGAAACATTTTTAATGAATTAAAACAAATTCAGAGCGAGTGGAATAGCATTGGTTTTGTACCTGTAAAAAACAAAGATGCAGTTACCAAAAAATACAATGAGTTATTAGATAAGTTGTATGGTAAACATAAACAGCTTAACAAAGAACTTAGAGAGGATAGAGACAAACAAAACTTCGAATTTTTGGCCAGCTCTCCTAATGGTTCGCAAAAGCTACAACGCGAAGAAAAAGTATTAATGGAACGCATCCGTGGCTTAAAGAAAGACATAGAGACTTGGGATAACAACTTAGGTTTCTTTAAAGGCGGCAACCAGAAGAACCCGTTGGCAGAGCAAATTCAGGCTAAAATAGAAATTGCTCAGAAACACATTGCGGGGCTAGAAGAAAAAGTTAAAATGCTTAAGGCAATTAAAAACAAACCAGCAGATTCAACAGAGTCTTAATCCTTGGGTATTCTAAATACACATTATTTAAAACATGTAATGCAGCACTATCTTACGGCAACCCGTATAGATGTGCTGCATTCTCCTTTTGTATTCAGCCTTTATCAACAGTGTATTGCAAAAGAGCATGATTTAAAGGCCTACCAATCGCTAGAGAAGATTCGAGAATATTTGCATTCGGATCAAACCGAAATACAATTTGAAGACTATGGGGCCTCTAGAAATAGCCGGAAGGTAACGATAAAAAACCTAGCCAAACAGCATCTAAAACCGGCAAGGATTGCCCAAATTTTGCATCGACTGATTGCCTACCAACAGTATGAGCAAGTGTTGGAGTTAGGCACCTCTTTGGGGCTAAGCACCTGCTATTTGGCGCTTTATCCAGAGGTAAAAGTAACCACCATTGAAGGCAGCAAAGAAGTTTGGCAACAAGCCCAACAAACCTTCAAAATGGCTGGTGTATCAAACCAAATCACCAGCCATTGCGGTACTTTTGATAAAGCGCTCCCACAGATTCTATTAGAAAAACCTTGCTATGATTTAATCTTTATTGATGGAAATCATAGCTACGAAGCCACCATACGATATGTGAAGCAACTTAGGCCATACCTCTCAAAAAATGGATTGATGGTGCTAGATGATATCTATTGGAGCAAAGGTATGACCCAAGCTTGGAAAGAACTAAAGCCAAGTTTTAATGTGAGCATCGACCTATTTTTCATAGGCATTTTAAGCCAAAGAACCGAGCAAGCGAAAGAAGATTTTAAATTGAGGGTTTGGTGAAAAGAAATTTTATCTATCACCCCAACCATTTGAAACTTCCAGCAAATTCCCTAAGTTCGAGGCATGACAGAGCGTATTAAAATTGGGATATTTTTTGGTGGCAACAGCCGAGAGAGAGAAGTTTCATTTGCGGGCGGACGCACCGTTTACGACAACCTCGATAAAACTCTATTCGAGCCCGTTCCTATCTTTGTTGACTCTTTTAACAACTTTATCCTGCTCGATTGGCACTTTATTTACAAAGGTTCTATCCGAGATTTTTACCCGCCAGTACAATTTCTTCCAAGCACCAAACTGGATGTGCAGGTATATGCAGAAAACCTCGAAGCAGCCTATGCCGATAAAGGTAAGGCCATGGCTGCAAAAATTGGTAAACTACTCAAAGTAGAGCAACTCAAAGAACTGATGGATTTTGCCTTCTTGGCCCTACATGGCAATTTTGGAGAAGATGGCACCTTGCAAGGTTTACTAGAGTGGTTGCAAATACCCTATAGCGGCTCGGGGATTTTACCTTCTGCTTTAGGCATGAACAAGCGCATACAAAAAGAATGGATGCAGGCCGCTGGAATGTTGGTTCCTAATTATGTTTCTTTTAAAAGAACAGCTTTACAAGAACTAAGAAAATCTTTTAACCTGGCTAAGAAAACAGTTGGACTTCCATTTGTGGTAAAACCAGCCAACCAAGGAAGCTCGGTTGGCGTGAGTGTCATCAATGATGAGCAAGATATACAAGCATTTGAAAAAGCCCTTCAAAAAGCTTTCTTTATTCAAACCATTACCGCAAAAGATTGGATTAGCAAAACCAAACAAGAAAAAGCATACTACCTTCAAAAAATCACAGATGTAAAAGAAGGTGTTGGCCTACCTGCTTTTGTGAATCAAAAACTCGTGTATCATCCTGATGAGCTTTATAAGATTTTAGAATCACAAGCTAAAAAAGGACATTTGGTTCATATAGAAAGTATCTACAGCGAAACAGAAGTACTCATAGAGTCATTCATTGAAGGCAGAGAATTTTCATGTATCGTATTAAGAAATGAAGATGGCTCAGCGGTGGCTCTCCCTCCTACCGAAATCGTAAAAGGCAGTGAGGTGTACGACTATAAAAGCAAATACCTTCCAGGGCGCAGTAGAAAAGTTACACCCATCGATTTAGAGGATGCAGGTATTCAAAAAATCAGAAAGGCTTGCGAAAAACTCTTCACCTATTTTAACTTTCACGTATATGCCCGCATTGATGGCTTTTTGGGGAAAGATGGAAGCATTTTCTTAAATGACCCCAATACCACCTCGGGCATGATGCCCTCGTCTTTTTTCTTTCATCAAGCAGCAGAAATCGGTTTGAACCCAAGCCAATTTTTAACCTATATCATTCGCACTTCTTTAAAAGAACGTGCCAGCAGTCAATCTATATTTTATCAGCACGAGGCTTTGTTAGCTAAACTAAACAAACAACTTAGTTTAAACAA
>CAYUDC010000084.1:9508-11443 GCA_964443415.1 uncultured Chitinophaga sp.
AGTGTGGGTGGTTTGTTTGAACCAAGAGAGATTAGCTACAAAGAATTAAAGAAAATGGCCGATGCTGTATTTATCGCCTTGCATGGCAGGCCAGGTGAAGATGGTACGGTTCAAACAGAATTAAACAAACTCAAAATACCTTTTAATGGCTCTGATGTAGCTAGCTCACAAATTACCATTAATAAATATGATACCAATGCCTTGCTAAAAAAGAAAGGATTTTTGGTGGCCGAACATTATTTAGTTGAAGAAGCAGCTTGGCAAACCCAAGCAGATAAAATCATTGCCAAAATAGAAAAAATAGGCTATCCATTAATTGCCAAGCCAGCTGATGACGGTTGCAGCAGTGCTGTCAAGAAAATTAAGACTCGTGCCGAACTAGAAAACTATGCCAAAGGAGTATTTAGGCCTCAGCTAGAAATTAGCCCAGAGCTTAGGAGTTTACTCATGTTGTCTGAAAAAGAAGAGTTTCCAAAAAAGCGATTTTTCTTGGTAGAGAAGTTTGTAGAAAAAGGTAAAGCACAACATTTCTTAGAAGTAACTGGAGGTATGCTTACTCATTACAAAGGCAAGAAATTATTTTATGAGACTTTTGAACCAAGTGAAACACTAGCCGAAAGCGAGATATTAAGTTTGGAAGAAAAATTCTTAGCCGGTCAAGGGCAGAACATTACACCCGCACGTTATGCCAAAACACCAAGATTAAACCAAAGCATCAGCAAAAAAGTGCAAGAAGTGTTGAAGGCTGGGGCTAAGGCATTGGGCGTTGAAGGTTACTGCCGAATAGATGCTTTTGTTAGGATTTATGCTGGCAACAAAGTAGAAGTTGTTTTTATTGAAGTAAACTCACTACCAGGCATGACACCAGCTACTGCTATCTTTCATCAATGTGCGCTTAACAACTATAAACCGTATGAATTTATAGATAAAATTTTGCAGTTTGGGGAGGCAAGGTTAATGTTGAAAAGATAGTTACAAAAAAGAAACGCTATCAAACATACCACAGAAATTATATAATGTATGAAAAGAATATTATTCATATTGGCTTTAATGCCTCAACTGCTTATGGCACAGCAAAACCTTAGCATAGAAACACTCTGGAAATTCGGCCGAGTAAGCGAGCCTTGCGTTTCGCCCGACGGAAATCTTGCCATTTATGGCGTTAGAACCTATGATGTAAAAGCCAACAAGGGCACCAATATCATCTACAGTAAACCCATTGCTGGCGGAGAAGCTAAAGCATTAACAGAAGCTTCTCACAACGCATTCTCTGCTCGCTTTACCCCCGACGGAAAAAAAATTAGTTTTTTAAGCGTAGTAGCTGGCGAAGTTCAACTCTTTGAAATGAACTTAGATGGCAGCGCCAAAGTGCAAGTGAGCAAAATAAAAGGTGGAATCAATGGTTATAAATACTCACCAGCCATGACGCATATTGCGTATGTAGCAGATGTAAAACTAGATTTAGAGGTAAAAGAAATTTACCCCGACCTCGACAAGTGCAATGGCCGTATCATAGACGACTTATACTACCGCCATTGGGATGCGTGGCACGATTATGCCTATTCTCATTTATTTATCAGCAACTATGCCAATAGCAGTTTAGTAGGCGAACCAAAAGACATTATGTTAGGCGAACGTTTTGATTGCCCTGTACCTCCGCATGGAGACGACGATGAGTTTAACTGGAGCCCAAATGGACAAATGCTTGCCTATGATTGCAAAAAGCTCCATGGCACCGCAGATGCCCTATCCACTAATACGGATATCTATGTGTACGATTTAAAACTCGGATCAACCCGTAACATTTCTGAAGCCAACCAAGGCTATGATAAAAACCCTCAGTTCTCGCCTGATGGCAGTAAAATAGCTTGGTTGAGCATGCCCACTCCTGGCTACGAAAGCGATAGAAACACCTTGGTGATGTACGATTTTAAA
>CAYUDC010000085.1:0-11363 GCA_964443415.1 uncultured Chitinophaga sp.
GTCCAGAATACAGAGAAGGCAAACATAAATTTACCCAAATCATGCTGGTGCTCATCGCTAGCAATATTCAAGTAACCTCTGCTTCTAAGGTAATGTGTAAACAAATAAATGATGGTTAATGCACTTACCCAGCCTGTAGCAAAATTGTAGATAGAGAAAATGGTTGAATACCAATGAGCATCAATACTCATCATTTGATCCCATGAGAACATAGAGAAAGTAAATCCAAAAATTACGGTGAAAGCTGCTGATAAGGCATAAGTTTTCTTATAGTTTACCAATCCTCCAATTTCATCTTCGTTACGGCTATACTTTCTAAACATGTGCGCGGCCCAAGTCCAGAAACCCATAAACACCACCATTCTAATATAAAAGAATGGCTTGTTAAGGTACCAGCTTTTACTAGCAATCAGCGCATCGTAATTGCTTGCACCTTCTGTCATAATTCCATCGTGTGCCCAATGGTATAAAGTAGGTAAAGCAAAAAAACTAATAATTAATAAAATAGGTCCGCCAATTAAACTGTATTCGCTCATGGCTTCTGGTATTCTGCGGATGGCAATGTACCAACCAGCATTTGCAATTTGGCTAATAGCAATAAAAGCTGCAGCACAAATAGAAATGATAAAAAAGAAATATCCGTTAACCAAAAGGTTAGCCCAAAATCTTTTTTGAATCAAGTGGTGTAAGTCGTGTTCCGACAAACCTTCAATATGAGGGTGGTAGGTAAAATAGCCAATAGCAGCTAAAATTAATCCTACAATCATTAAACCAAAGGCCCATTTTTTATTGCCAGCGGTAATGGTGTATTTTTCTTCTCTGATATGAACTTCTGCGTGTTCCATTGTGTTCGTTTTCTTGAGTTAAAGGTTATTTAGATGTGCTAAGGGCAACAGGTGAAGTACCGTTTACAGAATGAATATAGTGAATAACTTGCCAAATTTGCTCTGGGCTCATTACGGTTCCATAAGCACCCATTAAGTTCTTACCATATTTAATAGAATAAAACATTTTTCCATCTGGAGTAGTCTTAATCCTATCCGAATTGTAATCTGGCGGAGGTGGGAACTTTCCAGCGGCAACTATAGTTCCATCTCCGGCTCCTTTTTCGCCATGGCAAGGAGTACAATTGATGTTATACAGCCTATTTCCTTCTGCAATATTTTTAGCTGATGCTGGCAAAGGATTCTTTAAACTAGCCGAGGCTTCATAAGACTCATTGCTTACTTTCATATCGTACTTGCCATAGTCAAACTGACCTCTAGCCACGGTATTTTTTACCGGTTCGCGCATGTTCATGCCATGCGGGTTGATGGTGTTTGGCTCTTCCTCTAATTGAGTCATTGGCTCATACGCAAAAGAGTTATACATGTTAGGAGCAAATTCATAACCTGTATCATCTCCACCTGCACTGCATGAACCTAAAAGAACACCAACGCCTAATAATAGGCCTGCATATAATTTAGAAATTCTCATAGTTCTTTAACCCTTTCTCTAACTTCAATTGCACCACCATCAATTAACTTTTGATTTAATGCACCCATATCACCTTTGCTTGCTTTAACGTCTACTGCAATAACAAATAAATCATCTGTTACTCGTGGATCCATAATGTCTGCATTTTTACCCCAGAACATTTTGTTAACTATAAAAAAGCAGGTTACCATTCCAAATGCGGTAAATAGAATACTTAGTTCGAATGTAATTGGAATGTAAGTTGGAATATGTAAACTTGGTTTACCACCAATATTCATTTGCCAATCAAAATAGGATACATATACCTGAAAAGTAACGGCTAATGAAAGACCAGTCATTGCAAACAAAAATGCAGCAATACTTAGTCTAGAGCGTTTAATGCCCATTACTCTGTCTAGTCCGTGGATAGCAAATGGAGAATATACATCCTCTATTTTATAACCACCTTTAATGAGTTTTTTAGTAGTTGAATATACTTTATCCGGGTTATCGTAAACCCCAAGGATTAGTTGTTTGGTTGTTTCCTTAGTTGCCATGTAAAACTCCTTTCTCGGCTGCTACTTCGTGGCCGTGTGCATGGTGATCTCCTTCATGTGCATGTGTAGGAATAATACTCTTCACCTCAGCCATATTGATAGATGGTAAAAATTTAATGAATAGGAAAAATAAGAAGAAGAATAATCCAAATGATCCAATGAGGATAGAAACTTCGGTGATAGTTGGAGTGTACATCGCCCAGTTGGCTGGGATAAAATCTCTATGTAAAGAGGTTACGATAATTACAAAACGCTCAAACCACATACCGATGTTTACAATGATACTCATGATGAACAAAACGGTTGGATTAGTTCTTGCTTTAGAGCTCCAAAATACTTGAGGAGCAATTAAGTTACAGCTCATCATTGTCCAATATGCCCACCAGTAAGGTCCAAAAGCCCTGTTTAAGAAAGCATACTGTTCGTATTCTACGCCAGAGTAGGCAGCCACAAAGAATTCTGTGATATAAGCCATACCTACCATTGTTCCTGTTACCATTACCACTTTTGCCATAGCATCTAAGTGGGCTTCGGTGATATAGTCTTTATAGTTCATTACTTCACGAGCAATTACCAATAAGGTTAATACCATTCCAAATCCAGAAAAGATAGCACCAGCCACAAAGTAAGGAGGGAAGATGGTTGTATGCCAACCAGGAACCAAAGAGGTAGCAAAGTCCATAGATACAATAGAGTGTACCGATAATACAAGTGGTGTTGAAATACCAGCCAAGATTAAACTGATTACTTCATATCTATGCCATGTGCGGGTAGAGCCTGTCCATCCCATGGCAAAAAAGCCATACCAGAATTTTCTGGCTTTTGTGGTAGCTCTATCTCTTACTGTGGCGATATCTGGGATCAAACCTACATACCAGAATACCAATGATACACTAAAATAAGTAGAGATGGCAAATACGTCCCACACCAATGGTGAGTTAAAGTTAACCCATAATGTTCCAAACGCATTTGGTAACGGAATAGGCCAATATGCCACCCAAGGTCTACCCATGTGGGAGAGAATGAATGAAGCCGCGCAGACAACCGCAAAGATGGTCATTGCCTCTGCCGAGCGGTTAATAGACATACGCCATTTTTGGCGGAATAGTAATAATACAGCTGAGATAAGGGTTCCAGCATGACCGATACCAACCCAAAATACGAAGTTGGTAATGTCAAATGCCCAACCAACAGTTTTGTTTAGACCCCATGAGCCTAAACCTACTAAAACTGTATAGGTAGTTGCACCTATCCATAAAGCTAAGGTTACGGTCGAAAGGCTAAAGCCTATCCACCAACCTTTAGATGGAGAATTCTCCAGTGGTCTAGTAATGTCTCTTGTTACATCACTATAAGTTTTTCCACCGGTAACTAATTGATCTCTAATGGGTGATTCGTATGACATGTGATACTTTTAGTTTAGGGTTTATGAATGGTGTTCAGCGTGTTTTTCATCCTTTTTATGTTCCTCGTGCTTGTCATTGTGCTTTGCAGCTCCATGACCATGCTCGTGTACCAAGTTTTCATTTACATTTCTAATTTTAGTCATGTAAGCTACAGATGGTTGAACATTTAATTCTTCTAATACAAAATAGGCTCTTTCTTTTTGGAAGTACTCTCTAACCTTGCTCTTCTCGTCGTTGATATCTCCAAAAATAATTGCGTCTGCTGGACAAGATTGTTGACAAGCAGTTTGCACATCGCCATCCGCAATTGTTCTGTTTTCTAATTTAGCTTTTAATTTACCAGCTTGAATTCTTTGAACGCAGAAAGAACATTTTTCCATTACACCTCTCGAACGTACAGTTACGTCTGGATTGATTACCATACGGCCTAAATCGTTGTTGAAGTTAAAGTCAAACTGATCGTTCTCTCTATATTTAAACCAGTTAAAGCGTCTTACCTTATAAGGGCAGTTATTGGCGCAATAACGAGTACCCACACAACGGTTGTAAGCCATGTGGTTTAATCCTTCGCTGCTATGAACAGTTGCTAATACAGGACATACCGTTTCGCAAGGTGCATGTCCGCATTGCTGACACATTACAGGCTGGAAGGTAACGCTTACATTTTCGAAATCTACACCAGTAGCTTCGTTGTTATAGTCGTCTTCTTTGGTAATGAAATTGTTTTCTTTATTTCTAAAACGATAGTAGCGGTCAATTCTAATCCAGTGCATCTCTCTGCGGTTCAACACTTCTTTTCTACCTACTACTGGTACGTTATTTTCTGCATTACAACTAACCACACATGCACCACAACCTGTACATTTATTAAGGTCGATAGCCATTGTCCATTTGTGTCCTTTGCTATCTCTTTCGCTCCAAAGAGTGATTAAGTTGCCATTTTCTTTTAAAGATTTATGGTGGTCTTGATTACCAGCTCTTGAATCTTTGATATACTCACCTAAGGAAGCTTCCTTGATGATAGCTCTACCTTCAATGGTATGATGTGTTTGTGTATGCGCTAATTCATATTTGCCATCCGCTTTTTCAATTTTAACATCCGTTTGCATGTGCATTTGGGTGTTATTGAACGTAGCAGCATTGTAGGCGTTAACACCAACGTTTAGTCCTGTTTTGCCTCCAGCGGTTCTTCCGTAACCAACTGCTACTGCAACAACGTTATTAGGTTGGCCGGGTTGAACCAAAACTGGAACTGATTCAATTTTACCAGATTTAAAAGTGATGTTTACTTTATCACCATCTTTCACACCAATTTCTTTGGCAGTAGCATGGCTAATGGCCGCATAGTTATCCCAACATACCTTTGAGATAGGATCAGGCATTTCTTGTAACCATGGGTTATGAGAACCTTCTCCTGCGCCTACACCAACCTTAGTATAAAGTTTTAGTTCGGTTTTCTTCACACTGCTGCTGTATAACTCGTAAGCACCTGCTTCAATTCCTTTAGCAGCTTCTGCATTATAGGTAATGGATACCGGACTCACACTAGCTTGGTAGAAACCATCATGAAGCGCTTTAGTCCAGCTATCACCACTTAAACTGCCAGCCCAATTAGCAAGCATAAAATCATAGTAATTGGTGCTTACTCCAGACCATTTTAGTAAGCTTTCTTGCATTTGTCTTGTATCAAAAACAGTGCTGATGGTAGGTTGAGTAAAGGTAAAATATCCGGCTTTAGGTTCATTGTCATTCCAGCTCTCTAAGAAATGAGAATCTGGCGTATTATACATACAAACAGAAGATGTTTCATCTAGATTAGCTCCAGACGAAATACTCACTTTAGCCTTCTTAATTGCTTCAGCTAGTTTGGCACCTTCGGCATAGCTGTAAACTGGGTTTACATTATAGAAAATTACACCATCCGCAGCACCCGATGACAATTCATTCACAAAACTTGCGAAAGCTGCATCGTCACTGTAATGTTGATTGCTATAATTTGCTAGGTCTACTGTAGAACCAATATTACCTAATAAGGTATTAATGGCATTTACAATTACCTGAGCTCCGATATTGTTTGAACCTGATACAACAATAGATTGACCTTTGTTAGCCCATAATTCTTTGGCTGCATTTTCTATACCATTCACTGGTAATTCTACTGGAGGTAGACTGCCTAACGCAGGAGCATTGGCTAATGCTGCAATTTTATTGTATAAGCTGATAAGGTAAGCTGTTTCGGCAGAAGGCTTAATAGGGTAGCGAACATCTGCATTTGAACCTGTAACAGATAAATAAGATTCAATCTGGATGTGACGGCTCATGGTTTTATCTTCAGCGCCGCGGTTTTTTGCCCATTGTTTGGTGTATTCTACTGGGCTGATCCAAGTTCCTAAGAAATCGGCTCCAAAACTAACAATTACCTTGGCAAGGTCGAATCTGTAACCAGGGATAACTTCTTTGCCAAAAGACTCTTTGTTAGCTTTTGCTATCGCACCATATGAGAATGGTTCATAAGCAATATGTTTAACCTGAGGGTATTTTGCTATCAAAGCAGCGATGGCTTTTTTTGTACTAGGGCTGTTAACAGTACCTGTAATCAATGCTACATTTTTAGCACCCGCTAATGCTGCAGGGATTTCTTTGTCTATAGCTTCCCAAGTAGCATCAGCACCTTTTACGCGTGGTTTGCGTAAGCGCTCATTATCGTATAAGCCAAGTAAGCTTGCATGTCCAGTACCACAAACTCCACCTTTAAATACAGGTGATTCTGCGTTACCTTCAATTTTAATTGGTCTTCCTTCTCTGGTTTTAACCAAGATACTGCAATTAGCCGAACAAGCGTTACAGGTACTTGCATACCAATTTGGAATACCTGGAGTAATATTTTCTGGTTTAACAATATATGGAATGGCGTTCTTAACAGGTGTTTTATTACAAGCTGCTAAGGCAACTGCTGAAATTCCAAAACCAAAATACTTTAAAAAGTCTCTTCTATTTGAGGTTAAATCTCCATCTTCTTCGGTAAATACCTCCTCAAGTGGAATACCTTCTGCAAATTCATGTTTTTTGCTTGCAAGGAACGTAGGGTCATTATTTAACTCCTCTAGTCCTCTCCAGTATTGATTCTTATTTTCCATTGATTAGTTAGTTCTATTAAGTTATTAATAATGACATTTTCCGCACTCTAAACCACCATTTTGGGCTACAGTTACAGAGGTTTGACCTTCTGCTTTTAAGTTAGCATGAAGCTTTTCGTAGTAATCGTTGTTGGCAACATCTACATTGGCTTCGCGGTGGCAATTGATACACCATCCCATTTGTAAACTCTTTTGTTGAGATACAACCTTCATTGTTTCAACAGGACCGTGGCAAGCTTGACATTCTACTTTACCTATTTTAACATGCTGAGCATGGTTAAAGTAAGCATGATCAGGTAGGTTATGGATTCTAACCCATTTGATTGGAGTTTTAGGCTTGCTTGGGTCATACATGCGTTTTTCAGCATCCCAACCCACTGCATTATAGATTTTTTGAATTTCTGGTGAAACCTTACCATCTTCTTTTTTAGCTTGTACATGCATATGGCAATTCATACAAGTACTTGCAGATGGAATAGTGGCTTGTTTACCTTTATCTGCACCGCTATGGCAGTACAAACAGTTAATTTTATAAGTACCTGCATGTAATTCATGCGAGTAGTTAATTGGCTGCGCAGGTGCATAATCTTTTTGAACTCCGATTTCTTTTACACCATAGTCAAATCCTAATAAACCAAATACAAGCATGAATAGTAATGACACTACTATAGTGCCTACTACTGGATGTTTTTTAAATAGTTTATATCTGAAAGATAATTTGTTATCTCTCCAGCTAACTTCCTGAGCTTTTTCTGCGGCGGCAGCTTCTGGATGCTTTTGTTCGTATATGCCTTCAACTACTTTTTGGATTCTATACAACACAAAAACAATGATAGCAAGTACCAATGCCATCACAACTAATGCATAGTAAGTGCCATTTGAATAAAAGCCTGCTCCTCCTTCACTAGTACTAGTAGCTCCAGCATCAGTGCCGGTTGAAACAGATGCTGCGGCAGTAACTGGTGCAGCTGGTGCTTCGCTTTCTTTTTTAATGTAATCTACAATAGAGCTAATTTGAGCATCACTCAAATTTTCAAATGCAGTCATTGGAGATTCATTGTTCTCTTTGTAAACCTGCACAGCTACTGGATCACCAGAAGCAATTAGTTTTTGAGAATTCTTGATCCACTTGATAAGCCAAGCAGATTCTCTTCGTTTGTGGACGTCTTTTAGAGCGGGTCCTACAACTTTTTCATTGATAGCGTGGCACGCAGTACAATTTGCCTTGTAAAGTTGCTCACCTTCGGCCGCATCGGCAAACGCTAACTGATAACTCAGTAAGATCGATACAGCTAACGTTAATAGTTTTGAAAGCTTCATTGAATTGAAAGGGTTTTCGGTTGTTAAAGCCTAAATTTAAGGGGTTAATACCATGGTTTGTTTCAAGCTTGCCATTCATGTTTTGAATCAATGGCACACTTTTTACAAACCGACCGCGAATATATAAACTAATCTTTAACCCCGCGTATTTGGTGGAAAATTTTACTATTTAGAATTGTTCTAAAATTATTTTTTGAATGGGTTATTGAAGCAACATTTTTTGCAAATCATTTGAATTTGGCAAAGTTACGTCGTTATCAAGGCTTTCAAAGATGGAGTTTTTGCTTTTAAACTCGGGTACAATCTTTTTCATTTTTCCCACAATAATCATGTTGTCTTGTGATGAGTAGCTTTCGATAAGGTCTTCAATTTTGCTTTTAGTTTCTAAAAAATCGTATTCTCTTACCTTTCCTATCATAATCTTCTCATGATGGGTAGGCATTGAGTTTTCTTGATCATTTAGCAATTCTTCAAAGATTTTTTCTCCAGGCCTTAATCCTGTATAAATGATTTGAATATCTTTCCCTAGGGTCAAACCGCTTAATTTAATCATTTTTTTAGCAAGGTCTACAATCTTGGTGCTTTTGCCCATGTCAAAAATAAATATCTCACCACCTTTACCCATGTTACCAGCTTCTAATACCAATTGACAGGCTTCTGGTATGGTCATAAAATAACGGGTGATATCTGGGTGGGTAACAGTAATGGGCCCACCTTCTTCAATTTGTTTTCTAAATCTAGGAATGACAGAACCACTTGAACCTAACACATTTCCAAAGCGAGTAGTGATAAAACGGGTCTTAGCGCCATTGGTTTTTATTAAATGGTTGTTTAAACTTTGCACATAAATTTCAGCAATGCGTTTACTGGCACCCATCACATTGGTAGGGTTAACTGCCTTATCTGTGCTCACCATTACAAATTTGCTTGCATTGAAGTCAACTGCTAAATCTGCGACGGTTTTGGTACCGTTGATGTTTGTCCAAACAGCTTCTCCAGGATTTTCTTCCATGAGTGGCACATGTTTATAGGCAGCTGCATGGTAAATTATTTCTGGATGAAAAGCCTCAAATACCCTAGTCATCCTAGGTTTATTGGTGATGTCAGCTACCACAATATCCACAAAAGTGTTGAGGGCTCCAGGATAATTTTCTGCAATTTCTGAATCTAATTCATATAGTTTAAATTCGTCTTTATCAACGCAGATTAATTTTTTGGGTTTAAACTTTAATAGCTGCCTTACCATTTCAGAACCAATAGAGCCACCAGCGCCAGTTACCATTACTACTTTATTATTTACTTGGTTTCCAATGGCGTCTTTGTTTAGCTTAATGACGTCTCTTTCTATAAGGTCTTCAATCTTGGCCTGTTTAATTTGTTTGAAACTTAGCTCACCATTGATCCATTTTTCTACCGGTGGAACTGTTCTTACAATGACATTTAGGTTCAAACAGCGCTCAATAATATCTTGCTTTTTACTGATAGGTAAGTCCTGATCGGCAATTACTAACTGCTTTATTTCTAATTTCCTAATCACTGATTCTAAATCATGATTGCCATTGTAGATGGTTACACCATCTAGAATTTTTTCAAAAGTGGTATTCCCATTATGGAAAAATGCCACTACCTTAATGCCATGTTCACTCTCTAATTCCAATTTTCTTTTGGTAATAATTCCAGATGAACCAGCACCATAAACTGCATATGGTTCTTTGTCAGACCTCTTGTTAGAGTTAATTCTTACAAACATGAGCCTCACAAAAAGCCTAAAACTTCCCAATAAAAAGGTGGAAAGAATAAAATCTACAACCAACAAAGACAAAGGGAAAATATGTCCTCTATTTACAGGAAAATAAAGGTAAATAGAATCTATAATAAACAAAAACAAAAACGAGGTTGCCATGGCGTAAAAAATCCTTACGCCATCTTGTATGCTGGTGTGTCTTATTACAAATGCATGAAGCCTAAAATAACTTATAGAAACACTTTTAACTAGGATTAGGATGGGTATGGCAGATAGGGCATTGTAAAGGTGAATTTCATTGAAATCTAAAGTATATCTAGATAGAACGGCAAGAACATATGCTAAAGCGCAAAGGCCTAGATCAAATAGTAAAATAAACCACCTTGGAACCTGACTTGATTTTGAAAATATGAGTTTTAATAATTTCATAGGTCCTCTAATTGATTAAATTAAGTTAAACTACACCATTTGCAAATGTATTAGCATTTTTTCTAATATTTATGAAATTATTTTACTTGCTCACTGGAATTAGTTTAAATCCTTCTGATGTTTTATCACCCAATTGAACAATTTGGTAACCATAATTTTGCAAGAATTTGCGATGGCTTTCGCTTTGACAGGGTAAAGGTTGGTTCCAACAATACACTTTGAAAATACTTGTGTCCCCGTAGTCGTGAAAAGGTATCAAACTGTATTTAAAACTCTGATTACCAAAACTTGTAACCATTTTGTTTCTTGAATTGTCTTTGAATAATGCAAAGGGGAAAAAACATAATACACCATATAAAATGAGTATGGAGATTCCTAATGCGTTTTTTGAAAACTGCCATTCAGGTGTTTTATAAGGCATAAAAATTAAACAAATTAGTGATAATGTGCTTGGCAGTAGGAGTCGGTACTGCCTTAACACCATCCATTCTAGGAGTAGTATTATTAGGTTCAAACCGAGAAAAAACAAGTGATTGCTATTATGATGAAACTTGTATTTTGTTTTGTTTTGTAATCCAGTAAAAAATTGAATCAGGGCTGCAATCCATGCGAGAGCTATCAGTTTATTCATCCAACCTTTGTATCCACTTCTTGATAACCAATTTGTTAGTTGCTTAAAATAACCGTTTTTATTGTTTTGACTCTGGATAATCTCTTTACTAAAGTCGTCTGAATTTCCCCAATTGATAATACCTGTTCGGTAGGCTTTGTTCCAATCAGCTGGTACTTGCCATGCTGGTGTATTGCCAACCGAGGCTAGGATTGGTAAACCTTGGTTAGACATTGGATAAAGGTAATGACCAGAAAGGATATAGTTTTTAAAAATACCTGGTGAAACTAGCAAGGCTGGCAGTAAAACGAGCGTAATTACTTTGATGATTTTCTTGCTTTTTTCGAAGGTTTTAAATTGATGGAGGTATGCTTGCCATAAGTTTTTATAAGCAATCAAACCCAAAATAACAGCAAAAATGGCAGGCGGTTTAATCCAAAAGGTAAAGCTAGCCAACAGTAGAATTTCTAAGTTAAAATCTTTACCGCTTAAGGCTAGGAATAGGATGAATGAAGTGTAAAAAATAAGAGCTAAGTCAGGAGACGGAGCCGTTAAAAAAAGAAAAGCAAGAGGAAGAAAGGCCAACGAAAATACAAGGGTGAAAAGTTTAAATTGGTAGTTGAATTCCCATATAAAAAATCCCAAGGCCATCATAACTAGGTAGGCATTTATTCCTGTAAAACATAAATTACTTTCGGGCCTAAC
>CAYUDC010000086.1:0-11283 GCA_964443415.1 uncultured Chitinophaga sp.
GAGCCTTTTAACTGTCCGGTATGGGTATGGAATAAAAAGTTGAGTTCGCAAGGCCAAACAGGAACTTCAGAGATAAGGTTTTCCATCTCTAGCTCTAGCCAAACATAGCGGGTTTCTTCGCTGCTAAAAACAGAGTAATATTTGCGTTCTGGCTTTTCAAGCAAAGTATCTGGCCCTTCGAAAAGTTTTATCTTGGTGATATTAAAAAACGGGTTTACAGTATCGGATACTACGCCCAAATCGATGATGTAAAACAGACGTTCGGCAACAAATACCCCATCAATCCAAGCCTCCCAGCGATAAATGCCTTTTTTCCAGTAATTGCCAGGGTTTTTAACGCCCCAGCCTTCTCTTACAAATACAATATTTTCTTCTCGAGTGATGGCACGATTGGCACTCAGATTACAAACAATCGAACCATCCTCGTCGTTGATGCATTTGAGGTTGATATTTACATCCCAATCGCTCTCATCAAAAAGCTTATTAAAAAAAGAAAGCTCGCAGTAGATGAAAGTACATTCAGACTCATCAAAAACCAATCGGTATTTCTTTTCGTTGTTCGCCAACCACTCGGTAGAGCTGAAGATTTTGAGGTCGCGAAATTTATAATTGTTAAGCAGGTCTTTGGTCATGGTTGTTTACAATTGGTATATCAATACAACAATATTTTGATGAAAAATTGTGTGCAGACTTTGCACAAAATTTAGTGAAAAAATTCTTTGCCGCATTAAGCCATTAGAAATTAGCGACTTATTCTTTAAGCAAATTGAATTTATTACTCAAAACTTACCTAAAGAACAGGAGAACTTAAAATAAAACTTGCAAATTGAATGGAGAGCATTAAATTCGCACTCCTTAAGAATTCAGCCAAGCACGGAGAGATGGGTGAGAGGCTGAAACCACCGGTTTGCTAAACCGACGTAGGTAGTAATATCTACCGCGGGTTCGAATCCCGCTCTCTCCGCCAGAAAAAGCCTGCTATGATTAGTGGGCTTTTTTTATGGAAATATTTAGGTGTAATTTTTCGAATTTACATTTACATAAGCCTATTCTAGCCCTAAAGATGCATAAACTCTTGCTTGCCTATTTTCTATGCACCATTTGTATAGTATCCTGTAAAAAAGATGCATGCAAAAATATGCCCTGCAAAAGCCCCTTTATTAATTATTATGTGAATGTTGTTTACATGAGAAAGGATACAACTGAAAAGGTAATTACTAGCAAGACCATTTTGGCATCCACCCATCAGATATTACAAACAGATACACTTAAAAGTACCACCTTGCCTGGCATGCGCTTTTTATCCCATAATCATCTATCAGATTTGGGTCAAAACAGCATTCAGCAAGTGATATTTAAATTATATCAAAATGGTCAGGAATTTTACAGTCACCCTTACTTAGTAAAAACCGATTGTTGTCATATCCTAGAGCAGGGTGGTCCAGATTATTTGGAGATTAGTGATTGAGGTTAAGATTCTTATTTAATATGCTCTGATAACAGAAAAAACCTTTAGGGCATGATAGAAATATTTTAATCCACTTTTTTATTTACTATTGAAAAAAATTCAATAGCCATGTTTTGGATTCAACTTGCCATTTTGCTGGTACTAATTTTATGGGGTGCTCAACTCAAAGGCATCGGTTTAGGCATCATGGGTGCGCTTGGCACACTCATTTATGTTTACGGTTTTAACATGCCCGTAGGCAGCCCTCCTATCGATGTAATGCTCATCATACTATGTGTAGTAACTGCTGCTGCTTCCCTTCAATCCAGCGGTGGAATGGACTATGTAGTGAGTTTGGCAGAAGCCATTATTCGTAAAAAGCCTCAGTCTATTACCTTTATCGCTCCATTGGTTACTTTTATTTTTACCCTGCTCGCAGGTACTGCTCATATCAGCTATTCATTACTACCCATCATTGCAGAAGTATCTGCCAAAAAAGGAGTAAGACCAGAACGCCCTTTAAGCATCTCTGTAGTTGCTGCCCACTTTGGGATTGTTGCCAGCCCCATTACTGCTGCCACCGTGGGCATGTTATCGGAACTACAAAGTATTCCAGGTAATACCATAGGCCTTATTGATATCATTGTTGTGGTTTTACCTGCTAGTTTAATTGGCCTAGTAGCTGGTGCTTTTAGCGCACACTTTATGGGTAAAGATTTAGACAAAGACCCTGCTTACCTAAAAAAACTCAAGGACCCAGAATATCTTAAAACACTCCAAACTACAGAACATAACCAAGAAAAAAGCTTCTCGTTTAAAACCAAACTCAGTGTCTACATCTTCTTATTGGGCGTATTGCTGATTGTATTCTTTGGACTGTTTCCAAGCCTCAGAAAAGTAAGCATGATACAAACCATCGAACTGGTGATGCTCAGCGTGGTGTTAATCAATGTAATGCTAGGCTCAGTAAAAGCCAACCTCATAGCCAAAAGCAGCATCTTTACCTCGGGCACAGAAGCAGTAGTTTCTATCTTTGGCGTGGTTTGGATGAGCAATACTTTTATCAATGCCAACGAAGCCTTTTTATCCGAAAACCTTCAAGGCATTGTCTCTGAACAAACCTGGATTTTTGCCATTGCCGTCTTCTTAATGGCTGCTTTGCTTTTTAGTCAAGCTGCCACCGTTAAAGCAGTAATGCCGCTGGGCGTAAAACTTGGCATTTTACCTGCCAATCTTTTGGCCATGTATCCAGCAGTTTGCGGCGACTTTGTAATTCCAAGCTACCCTACCCTTGTGGCGGCCATGAACTTCGACAAAACTGGTACCACCAAAGTGGGCAAATACCTCTTTAACCACAGCTTTATGATTCCAGGACTAGTAATGACCTTTATCACCGTATTGGCTGCCTTTATCATTAGCAGCTTTTGGTTGTAATTGGCCTGCATAATATTTTAAAATTGGTATGGTAATTAGCCTATAAACTTTTACTAATTTTCCTTGATGAAAAAGGCCCATTTTCTATTGTTTATGAGCGTGTTGATTTTTGCCTGTGTGCAAAAGGAAACTACGCCTTTATCTATAGAAAAATTGGATACCAGTCGACTGAAAGGCTCTGGCGTTTTCACCTTCAATGGCTATGCCCCATTACAACAAAAACCTATTAAAGTGTATTTTCACATTCCAGAAAATGCCACGCCCAATACCCCAATTCTGATTGCCTTTCATGGTACCGACCGCTCTGGATTAAATACCAGAAACGATTTATTTGATGTCAATAATAAATTTATTACCCTCGCTCCAGAATTTGATGATGCGCAGTTTCCAGGAGGCGATGCCTACAACCTAGGGAATGTGTTTGTGGATGGAGATAACCCAAGCATCAACAGCCTAAATGCCGAATATTTATGGACCTTCTCTCTCATAGACCCTTTATTTGAATATGTTAAAAGCACCCTTCAATCTAAGGTAACTACTTATGATATCTTCGGACACTCTGCAGGTGCGCAATTTGCCCATCGACTAATGCTTTTTAAACCCAATAATAAAATATCTAACGCTGTGTTTTCTGCGGCTGGTTGGTACACCTTGCTGGATACCAGCATCCAATTTCCTTATGGCTTAGGTGCGAGCCCGGCCCTACAAACCAACCAAAGTCCCTTCTTGCAAAAGGCAGTATGGGTAATGGTGGGCGACAAAGATACCGACCCCAATGCAGCCGATTTAAGGCACAATGATATTGTAGACCAACAAGGCTTGAACCGCATGGCACGCGCTAATTTCTATTATAACCATGCAAGACAATTTGCACAAAAAAATAATTTCACCTTTCATTGGAACTATTCGCTACTTAAAAATGTTGCTCATGATGGAAAGGCTTCTGCCATTGCAGCAAAAGCAATTCTTTATCCTTAACAAACTTTAAAAACACATACAATATGAAAAACAAACTTCTACTTTTTGTTCTGAGTTGCATGGCCATGGTAGGCCAGGCACAAACCACCATGGAGAATTTTAACTATGGATCGACAGCCGATAGTTTAACAAACCCAACCAAAGGAGGTGCTTTATGGGTTCGTCATAGTGGAACAGGATTTCCAATCGCTTATGTAAACACCTCCTTATCATTCCCAGGTTATGTTTCATCTAATATTGGTGGAGCTGCCAGATTTACTTTTGGCTCAGGAAGTCGCGAGGATGCTAACAGACCATGCATCAATTACAATTCAGGTTCTGTTTATGCCTCTTTCCTTTGTACAATTAACAACGCAGGTGGCGCCACTGGTGATTACTTTTTTCACTTATTAGATACCGACTCTATGACTCAATTTAGAGGAAGAATCTTTATTAAAAATGGAGGTGTTGCCAATACATTTAACATTGGCATAAACAAGGGCACCACTTCAGGTCCAGCGTATTCTAGCACCAATTATCCACTAGATTCTACCATTTTAGTGGTAGTAAAATACACCTTTAGCCCAGGAGGTTTAGCTAATGACACTGCAAAAGTGTATGTATTTCAAAACACCAGTAGCATTCCAGCCACAGAGCCTAGCGTGCCAACCATGGTATCTACTGATATCTCGCAAGGAGACATGGCCAGAATAAATGCTGTAGCTATTAGGCAAGGTTCAACAGGCACTATGACTGGTTTAATTGATGGCATTAGGGTTTCTAATACCTGGGCCGATGGACCATTGCCTGTTAAATTAATTTCTTTTGATGCTAAGCTAGATCGCAATTTGGGCACTATCCTACAATGGAAAACAGCACAAGAAAGAAATAACAAAGGATTTGAAATAGAAATGAGCACCGATGGCAGCCACTTCGAAAGCATTGGATTTGTTAATGGCGCAGGTAACAGCCAAAGAACACAAGCTTATGAATTTATTGCATCACAATTTACTGCTGCTTATTACAGAATAAAGCAAATTGACTTTGATGGCAATTTCGAGTATTCAGAAGTAGTTTACAGCGGAAACCAAGAAAGTGAAATGGCTATTTTACCTAACCCGTTTGTAGCTTCTTTTAGCATTCAAAGCAACCAAGAAATTCAAAAGATAGAACTAATAGACCTAACAGGAAGACTGATGCTAAGTGAAAATATCAATGCCTTACAAGCAAATATTAATACCAGCGAATTGCCTAAAGGCATTTACTTTATTAATATCTACCAAGGAGCTAAAGTTAACACCCAAAGAATTATCAAAACCAATTAATTGTTAAAACATTAATTGAACCCAAAATGCAGCAAAGAGGTTAGAGTTGGTACTTGTATTAAAGTATGATAGATGGGCATTTATTTTTAAATGTTGTTCATTGATATACTTCGTTAATCCAAGCGCCAACTCGCTTTTTTGCTCTACTAAACTATTAGGGTTATTGGCAAACTCGCCTTCTACAAACGCATACCTTACATCTACTCCCAAAGATTTCCTCCAAACATACCCCACACTTCCATTGATACCTGTTCCTAATGCCAAAAACTGACTGATTTCTGTCGGCCTCATTCGGTTCAAACCGGTAATATCTTTAAAGGTTTCTTGTGCTACTTTACCTGTAGCAACTACGTATTCTCCCAGCAATGAAAAGCCTTTATATTTAGCCAACACATCTACATATAACTTTCTGTAATCTGGCAATAAGTTCTTTCCCGCCGCATCATACAATAAGAAGTTTCCATGCCCCTCCCCTGTCACATGGCTTGCACCCCTATTTACACTGGCTGCTGCACCTATCAAAACTTTGGGCTTACTTTCCCCTACAATATCTGCCACCTGTTGACCATTGTTTTCAGAGAACTTGCCAAATAAATACCAATCTAATCTACCTGCATATTTTAATCCACCTAAATCAAAGTCGGTTGGACTAGCGCCAAAAGAGTTTCTGCCGTCGCCAGAAGTTACGGCCAACATAGGCTCAAATACCATACTGCCAAGCTTAAGATTAGATTGCAAAAACAAACCAAACTCTCTCCCTGTAGCTGCATATTGTGTGCTTAACAAACTTCTTTCTAAGAACTGCAATTGCCCTTCCATCCATGTCATCTCGCGGTTATTAGCAAAGGTTAAGGTTTGACCCAAAGTTACTTTTACACGTGGATGCGCTTGATAAGCAATCCACGCATCCATTAAGGGGCTTGCTAAGTTAAAATCTGTTTGTACAAAAAATGATACCTTTTCTTTTACGGCCTTGCCACTTACATTAAAAAAGGTGCGTCTTGAGTTGAGCTGAAAATATCGCTTAGAAGCAGTATCTACTTCCATCCCTAAACTAGGTTGGATCAAACCTCCAATACCAAAAAGATAATCGCCATTGTTAAGGCTAAACTTAAAGCCATTTGAAAGAAATCCTGGTGTGTTGTTAGCACTGTCCCCTGAAGAACTTTGGGCTTGCGAAGCCAAGCCAAACAAACTGATGGCGGCCGCCAACATCCATTGGTTCAAACTATTTTTTCTCGACATAAACATATCTATAAATGGGTAATTGCATGCCCACCGAAACAGGCAATACACTAAAATAAACAAAACTGTTGGGAGCCTCTGGCTCTAATACTTCCATGGCCAGCTTGGCGTTTTCTTGAGGCAGGTAAACCACAAATGTGCCTGTTTCAAACTTCAACTGCTGACTTTGAATGATGGTTTGCACTTTTTGTTGAAACACCCCTTCTATTTTCTCATTGCTTTTTTGCAAAGCACTTACTTGATAGGCCTCCACCACTAATACGGTATCACTCTTTAAGGTATCTACGCGAATACCCAGTATCTTTAAACGCTCAATGATAGAAAGGTTTCCAACCTTAATAAGGTATGCCTTTGGATAGGCTCTGCTAAGAACAGCAGTTCCCTTGCTGGCATTGCTTACCATTACTTCTAACATAATCTCCTCGTTGTTTTCTAAACTAATGAACTTCTTAGATTGCAAGCCAGTTTCTTTTTTGCTAACCACCACTACTGGTTCCTGATGTGAGGCTGTGGCATGCAACACTTCTCTTACCTTTTGCTCTTGCTCATAGGCTGTTTGCAAATAAGACAAAGCAATGGTATAGCCTGTGATGATTCTTCTTGTAAAAGAGGTTCTCTCAATGCCTACACCTCTTATCTCAACCAAGGTAGAAATGGTATTGGCAAGAGCATAAGAAGTAGCGCTAGAGCGGGCGCTGTTAGAACCTTGGCTAAAATGTATCTCGCCTTCTTCTTTATCGCTGGTGATATATTCTTCGTAAGTTAAATCACGTTTATCTAAAGCTTTATGAGCATTTGCTATAAAAACCTCATTGGTAAAATTTCTAAGTGATGCGGGCACATTTAAGTTTCCAGAACTCATAAACATCACATCGTACCTAGAAGTAACACCATAGTTTCCTAACTGTGCATAGTCTTTTCTAAATGGATTGTACTCGTGAAAATCGATGGCCACATGCGGGTTATAATCACTAAAAGTTTGTTTTAAGAAAACACTTTCTTTGATGTTTAACTTGGTTTGATCTCTGTTTAAATCGAGGCCATTGGCGGCATATCTGTCTTGTTTTTCATACCCATCAATATTGGCCATTGGCACCATGGCAATTTCTATTTTTTGAAACAAGTAATGCAAAGCCGTATCTGATAGCAATTGATGCAGCAGGTGCAACACACATTCTGTACTTGCCATTTCGTTCCCATGTAAGCCTCCCTGAAACCAAACACGCAGCTTATCTTGCCCGCCAGACTTATTCAATTTTATCATGGGCACTTTCTTTCCTAATTGACTTTCGCCAATAAATGAAACCTGCATCATTTGAGGATATCGAGTTTGCAGACTATCCAAAAAATGCATCATCTCTTGGTAATTAGTATAGCCCTTTTTCTTTTGCAAGGCTGGCGTTTGAATAACATCAGAAAATTCTGGGAAAAACTTCTGGGTAATGGCTTTGGGCTGTGGGTTAAAATCGAGGGTAAAACCACACAAAAGCCAAAACACAAATAAGTATACGATTCGCTTCATATCAAAAAGAAAAAGTGGCTATTACATGGGTGAGGTATTCGTTCTTTTGAATGACATTTCCCTTGATATCTAATGCCCCTAGTGCAGCATCTACATAGGTAAAGGCAGCCTGTATTTTTAACCCATAGCTGCGATTAAAAAACTTAGTTAACCCTAAAGTATAATAGTTTGGTCGATTATAAATAGTGGCATTGTTTAGAAACGAAAACGTGGCTGCATCAAAGTGAGTGTAACGGGCATCAATAGAATATTTCTTTTTAAAAATATAGCCACCTTGAACATTATACACACTTCCTAATATCATTCTACTCTTTACATAATTGGTCATGTCTTCAATGCCATTAATCAAAAATGAACTTGAAGTGGTACCATCAGTTCTTACCCTATAACGTATATCATTGGGCACAGTGGCTCTGCCATTCATCCATTCGGCCAACAGGCTAAATCCTTTGAATTTAAACAATACATCCATTCCCATTTTTTGGTAATTGGGCAAACGTGTTTCAAAATCTTTATTCAAATACAAGATAGTTCCACTGGCCTCTCCACGTCTGCTGCTCACTCCTTGAATATAGCTATAATTAAAACCAATCAAGAGTTTGGGTGTAAGCTCACGCATCATATCGCCTTGCCTAAACCTCCCAAAGTTTACAAACTTGCCAAAGGGCATAATGTCTAATCTACCCCCATATTTAAATCCGCCTAGGTCTCTGTTAAACACATTGGGGCCGTCTCCATTGGTTACAGAGAAAGAGGGCTCAATAAAAAAGTTTCTTGCCAGCTTAAAATCTGTACTTACAAACACACCAAACTCTCTTGGCACAGCAAATGCCGAGGTAAGCCTGCTTCTTTCTGCAATTTGCAAGGCATTAGAGCTCATCAATATTTCTCTATTCTCGGTAAAATTGCTACTTTGTCCAAACTTAATCTCTAAGTTTTTTATAGGTGTATAAGCTACCCATGCATCAAACAAGGCGGTGCCCGTCTCATCTCCTACTTCTGGGGTACCACTAAGGTCGGCCTGAAAACGATAGCTCACCTTATATTTAGGCAAATCTCCTGCCAATCTAAACCTTAGCCTGCGCATTCTAAAACGCATGTAGTCTTGTGTTGCGCTATCTCCATCATAAGATCTTACTTCTAAAAACGGCTGTAAATATCCACCAATTACAAAGGTATTGTCATTGGCATCCGAGAACTTTAGGCCCTCTCCTAAGATGTATTTCTCTTGCCTTAATTGGGCCATGGCAGTAGCCACAAGGCTGAACAAAAAAACAGTAATTATATAACCTTTTAACCTGCTCATGCTTCAAAAAATCCTTTCTTTATCACCACTTGATTTTCCATCATTAATTGCCCTTTGGCAAATACATCCAGCAAGTTCAATTGATCGTCCATCACACAAAAATCTGCATCGGCACCAACGGCAATCACCCCCTTGTTTTTTAGTCCAAGGTTCTTAGCAGGATTACTTGTGATAACTTTAAGCGCTGTTTCAAGGGGTATTATTCCGGTTTGAGCCAATGCTTTAAACTCCGTATAATTATGTTGAATAGGCGCTCGTCTAAATCCAATCAACTTGCCCTGTTCATCCAATTTATCTAAGCCAGCATTGCCATCCGAACTAAAGGTAAGCAGGTCTGAAGACACCCCTTTTTCTAAAGCCAATAGCACCGATTGATGGGGTGGCGCATACTTTGAGGCTCCTGTGGTAATATCTATACTGCCTCCTAATAAAGCAAATTGAATGGCCTCTTCAAATAAATCTTTTGTACGGCCAACGTGGGTAGGAGAAATAGCCGATATGGGAAATTCATAATCTTTTACCAACCTAAACAAACAATCCATTTTAGATTTTAAATTCCCTAAATGAAGATGTAAGATGCCTTTTTTATTGGCCAACATCCCACCTACTTTTACTTGTCTTAATAAGCGTACCAATTCTAAATCGCTTGGATAATCGGAGCGTATATCCGTAATGGCTACTTTGCAACCTAAAACCGGAGCAACAAACATCATATCTTCTTGTAAAGAGCTAGTGATATACGTTGGTTCAAGTCCATAAAAACCGGTGAACATATAAGCACTGATGCCTTCACTTTCTAGTGCCTGCGTTTTGGCAAATAAACTTTTGATGCTGCGGGTGGCGCCATCGGTTCCTAATAAACCCACCACAGTAGTAGAACCACAGGCAATTAATTCGCTCATGGCAATTTCTGGTGTCATTGAACCAAAACCGTTTTTACCACCTGCCCCTGTAATATGAATATGCTGGTCTATAAAACCAGGTGCTACTATCTTTCCAGCTGCATCCCAAGTGGTACATAGGTGTGAAGGCAGTTCAATCTTTGCATCGATAGCCACAATTTTTCCATGGGCTATCAAAATATCCTTGATACCTAAAGACTGAGGCGCGTAGGTGAAAGCATTTTTAATTAAAAGCATAAGCCAAAATGATAAATCAATAAGGTGATTAAAACAGCCAATACTGGGATGAGGTTGCGCTTTACAATTTCCATCACAGGTACTTTTGCCACATTGGCAACGGCAATTAACACGCCCGCAATCGGACTAATAGCCCTGCCCATAGAGGCAGATAAATTCATGGGCAATAAAATAGAGGTGCTTTTTACCCCAAACTTAGTGGCTACATTTGGAATAAGCGGACCAAAAGCAAAGAAGGCAGCGTTGCCGCTACCCATGAGCAGCGCGGCCAAAAAGATGAGGATGGTCATGAGTATACCAATGCCCAAAGCGCCAATTCCTAAGCTTTGTGATAAGATAATGAGGTTGTCTATAAATCCTAAGGAGATTAAGCCACTGGCAAAAATTTCTGCCGCTACTATCAAGGTAACTACCGATTTAAAAATATCGCCCATGCCATCTAAAAACACTTTAAAACTAGACAATACCGCTTTGATGTCTTTGCTACGGATAAGCTCAAATACCAACCCAACAAAGAAGCTAAGAAACATGGCCGTGGTAGTTTCTATCTTTAAATCGGTTGGAAATATTTTAAATACCCCCGAGAAAGTTAAGAGCAATAACAAAGGTAAAACCGGAATTATCGCATAGATGGCTGGAGCCTTTTCTGATTCATTTACTTTTGGTTGGTCTGCTACGGGAGCCACTTCTTGCTTGCCATCATAATAACGGTTCACCAAATAATAGCTAAGCATTAATACTACATTTAATACTAGGGCAATAGGTAATTGTAAATCTATAAAGTAAGGGACAGTATCTACTTGAGCAATCTTAGTAGCAGAAGCTGTAATAACAGAAGCCGGACCAATACAAAAAGAAGTGCAACCAGTGATAATAGCGGCAGCGGCTACGCGACTTACTCCAAGGTT
>CAYUDC010000087.1:0-8203 GCA_964443415.1 uncultured Chitinophaga sp.
GGCAAATGTTGAGGAGCGAAATGTGGTGCTCCTACCAACAAGGTAGATGGCTGAAGGATTTGACAATAATGCTGCATAGCCGCTTGAACGTCTTTGGCTTTCTCATTTACAAACAATAAGCAAGAAACAATCTTTTGCGGATTATTAATCTCATCAGATTCTACCTGCCAATGCACGCCATATTTATCGGTCACCCAACCATAGCAATCGTGCCAAGGGTATTTCCCTAATGGCATTTGAATGGTTCCTCCTTCGGCTAAATTGTTAAAGATTATTTTGGCCTGTTCTGGCGAACCTGCATAAACATAGAGCGATGCCGCCATGTTCTGTGGATAGCGATCGCCTCCATTTAACAACATGAGCTTAGTTCCCTTTAAAGACATGTGGCACACAATCGGGTTGCTACTAAGTATTTCGCCTTCGCCAAAAGCTTGGATGTAAAACTCTGCTACTGCATGTGGGTTTTGGTTGAACCAAAAGCAAGGATAGATTGGGCAATTCATCTTTTGATAGGTTATTATGATACCAAAATAAGTAATTAACTTGAAATCCCTTTTAATATATTGCAGCATGATTCATGGACAGGTAGTAAAATCTACAGGGAGCTGGTACACCGTTAGAAAAGATGGAGGTGGTTTTTTGCCATGCCGATTGAAAGGAAAATTTAGACTCAGTGGCATTAAACATACCAACCCAATTACTGTTGGCGATTGGGTAAATGTGGAAATGGAACCCGACTCTGCCAATGGTGTGATTTATGCCATTGAAGATAGAAGGAACTACATCATTAGAAAGGCCAATAATATGAGTAAACAAACCCATATGATTGCTAGCAACCTCGATCAATGTATGTTGATTATTACCTTGGCTTTTCCTAAAACCTCTCTGGGCTTTATCGACCGCTTTTTAGTTACCGCAGAGGCCTACCATGTGCCAGCCATTTTGGTGTTTAACAAATCTGATTTATACGTAGACGAGGCAGAAGTTATCTTAGAACAAACCATGGATTTGTATAGAAAGATTGGTTATACCTGTCTTAGAACAAGCATTAAAACACAAGAAGGACTTGCTACTCTTAAAGAACTCCTTAAAGATAAAACTACCTTATTGAGCGGGCACTCTGGCGTTGGAAAATCGTCTTTACTCAATACCGTTGAACCAAGGCTAAATTTAAAAACCCAAGCCATTTCTAACTACAGTGAAAAAGGCCAACACACCACCACTTTTGCAGAAATGCATGCCTTGAGCTTTGGTGGCAATATTGTAGACACCCCCGGAATAAGAGAGTTTGGCTTGGTAGACTTTGAAGACGCAGAGGTGAGCCATTATTTTAAAGAAATGCAACCCATACTTACCCAATGTAAGTTTAACAACTGCAAGCATATCAACGAGCCACAATGTGCAGTGCAGGCTGCCGTAAACAATGGAAGCATTAGTCTTGAAAGGTTTAATAGCTACCTAAGTATTCTAAGCAAAGAAGATATCTATGAATAGCTAAACCGTTTTGCGGTAGTTAAAAATTGCCAATGCATTTAACACCACCCCAAAGGCAATGATGGTAAGAGCATATTGTCTGATATCACTTAAGCCGCTGCCTTTTAATACTATCATTCTTAATACCTTTATCAAATAGGTAACCGGATTAAATTTAGAGACTGTTTGTGCCCAATCGGGCATACTCTCGATGGGTGTAAATAAGCCACCCATTAAGATAAATACCACCATAAAGAAGAACATCACAAACATGGCCTGCTGCTGCGTATCTGTTAAGGTAGACACCAATAAACCAAAGCCTAAAACCGATGGCAGGTAAAGGTTTACAAACAAATACAACAAGGCAATACTTCCTTTAGGAACTATGCCATATACCACATAACCTACCAACATTCCAATGGTAAATACCACATTGCCAAGCACCCAAAATGGTAGCAGCTTACCCAAAATAAAATGGTGCTTTTTAATAGGGGTTACATTGATTTGCTCGATGGTACCTACCTCTTTTTCTTTTACAATATTTAAGCTGGTTAAAAAACTACCTACCATGGTTAATAATATCGCCAAAATTCCTGGCACCATATAATAGTTGTAGTTTAAATTCGGGTTGAACCAATTGTTAGCTATCACAGTAACTGCTGGGGCATTTGCACCAGCACCAGCGCTTTGTAATTGAGAGATTATTTGCTTATTATACTCTGTTAATATGCCAGCAAGGTAAGCACTACCCAAACCTGCTTTAATACCATTGATGGCATTCACTGCCATAAACACCTTGCTTAGTTCTCCATTGGCCAAAGTGGTAGAGAAGCCCGAAGGTATTTGCAATACTACATCTGCTTTGTCTAAGTCTATGAGTTTCATAGCAGCTTGGTAGGTAGCCGGACTTTCAACCAACTTAAAATATCCGGAGGACACAATCTTTTCTACCAGCTGTTTGCTGCTGGCACTATGGTCTAAATCGTGCACAGCCAGGTTAATGTTCCTTACCTCGTAATCGGCGGCCAAGGGCAGAATAATCAACTGCATCATGGGCATCACCAGAATCATGGCCAATATTGACTTGTTCCTAAAAATCTGTCTGAATTCCTTTTCTAACAAAAACTGTATGGTTTTCATGCTAACCTCACTTTAAAATTTTTGATACTCAAACCCAATACAACTAAAGTAATGAGGCATAAGAATAAAATAGGCTTTAATACCGCTTCTAAGCCTAGTCCTTTTATCATCACATTTTTAACCATCAGGTAATACCACTTGGCAGGCACTATGTTAGAAATAAACTGTAGCGGCAAAGGCATATTCTCTATCGGAAACATAAATCCACTGAAGATTAAGGCGGGAAGCATCATACCCATCAAAGAAATCAACATGGCAACTTGCTGGGAGTTGGTTCGAACCGAAATAAGTATACCAATACTTAAACAAGTGATGATAAATAAGGTGCTTAAGGCATACAATAAAGGAATGCTACCTGCAATGGGTAATTCTAATACATACACACTTAATAATAAAATGCTGGTAACATTTACCAGGGATAATAACAGATAAGGAAATGCCTTGGCAGCAATTACCCAAATGGGCTTAAAGGGCGAAACCAATAAAACTTCCATGGTACCTACTTCTTTCTCTCTAACAATGGCTACGGAGGTCATCATTACACAGATAAGCATGAGCACCATAGCCATTACACCTGGCACAAAATTAGGTGCGCCAAGTAACTGTGGGTTATACATCATCCTTAGTTCTGGCATAATGCCTATTTGCACTTGCGCTCTTGGATACTGCAGCGCTTGCCACTGCTGCACAATAGCGCCCAGGTATTGATGCAAGGTGGTGGCTGTATTTGGATCGGAGGCATCATTAATCATTTGCACTGATACCATTTGCTGTTGGTCTATCTCATTGCCAAAGTTGGCCGGAATAACTAAGGCAGAGCGAATTTTACCTTGCAAGAACAAGGCTTCTATTTCTTGGGTGCTGTTTACTATTTTTTCTATTTCGAAATACTTGCTAGCAGATACTTGGTCTATGAGCGATTGCGAGGCCTTGTCCTGTGCCAAGTTATAGATGGCAATGCCAGAGTTTTTTACTTCATTAGATAAAGCAAATCCAAAGATTAATATTTGAACCACAGGCATGCCAAATAAAATGAGCAAGGTTCTTCTATCACGTAATACATGATAGAACTCTTTCTTAACAAATGCAAAAAACTGCTTCATATATTATTCCTTTCTTTTTGCGCCACGTGCCAATTGGTAGAATACCTCGTCCATGTCTTTGGCACCGCGTTCGCTTTTTAGTGCGGCGGGCGTGCCCATGGCCTCTATCTTTCCATCAACCATGATAGAAATTCTATTGCAATACTCTGCTTCATCCATATAATGGGTGGTTACAAAAATGGTGATGCCTTTGGCAGCGGCATCGTATATTAAACTCCAAAATTGTCTGCGCGTTAATGGGTCTACCCCACCCGTAGGTTCGTCTAAAAAAACAATTTGAGGTTGATGCATAATGGCCACACTAAAAGATAATTTTTGTCGCCATCCCAAAGGCAACTCATTCACCAACTTGTTGGCCTCCGCTTCTAAAGAAAGGGTTTGCAATAGCTCGTCTGTTTTTTGATTGATAAGCGGCTTGTTTAAGCCATAAATGCCGCCAAAAAACCGAATATTTTCTTTTACGGTTAGGTCTTCGTATAAAGAAAACTTCTGACTCATATAGCCAATATTTTTCTTGATGCTTTCTGTTTCTTTATATACATCAAATCCTGCTATGCTGGCCTTTCCTGAACTTGGAATAGACAAGCCACAAAGCATGCGCATGGCAGTAGTTTTGCCTGCACCATTGGCACCTAAAAACCCAAATATCTCACCTCGATCTACCGAAAATGTAATGGCATTGGTGGCTATAAAATCGCCAAACCTCTTGGTGAGTTCAAAGGTCTCTATTACTTTATCGGTCATTTCTTAAGTATTTAATAAAACAATCCTCAATACTTGGCTCCACTTGTGCCAAGCTTTCATAAGTAATCTGGTGTTGTGTCATGGCTAAAGATAAACTATCTAGTGTTCCATCCGACTGCTTTAATACCACATGCGCATGCTCACCAAAAGCATACGCATCGTTTACTATCTCTAGTTGGTTCAACCCGAGTAATAAACTGCGCATATGAGGCGCTTTAACGGCAAACAAATGTCGACCAAAAGACTGTATCAATTGCTGTGGGGCTTGTTTATCTAATATTTTTCCGTTTTGTATCAAAGCAATTTCATCACATAGCGCTGCCTCATCCATGTAGGGGGTTGATACTAAAATGGCAAGGCCGCGTTGTTTTAATCGTTTGAGCATCTCCCAAAATTCTTTCCTAGAAACAGGGTCTACGCCAGTGGTGGGTTCATCTAAAAACAATACTTTAGGCTCGTGAATAAGCGCACAACAGAGTGCTAATTTTTGTTTCATACCTCCACTCAGTTTGCCCGCTTTTCTATCTTTAAAAGGTGCCAACTGCTCATAGATGTCTTTAATTAGGTGGTAGTTTTTTTCAACGGTGGTACCAAATACGGTCGCAAAAAAATGCAAGTTCTCTTCAATGGTTAAGTCGGTATATAAAGAAAATTTGCCAGGCATATATCCCACCTGCTTTCTAATATCTTTGTAGTGCTTTACAACATCTAAGCCATTTACGCTTGCTTCACCAGCATCTGGCAATAGCAAGGTGGTGAGCATTCTAAAGATACTGGTTTTGCCTGCCCCATCCGGACCAATTAATCCAAAGATGCTACCAAAGCTTACCTCAAAACTCACCGAATCTACTGCGGTAAAAGGGGGTTTGCCGTACACTTTGGAGAGCTTGTTTACAGAAACTGCTTTCATGTTAAAAGCTTACATGTCCATACATACCTATTTTAAGCATACCATCATTCTTCACTTTCACCTTAATGGCATACACTAAATTGGCTCGTTCGTTTTTGGTTTGTATGGTTTTGGGTGTAAACTCAGCCTTATCATTTATCCAAGAAATAAGTCCGTCCTGGGCTTTATAACCACCTTGACCATCGTCGGTAAATACCTGAACCTTGGCACCCAGTTTGGCTTTGGCAAATTGGTCGCCACTAATATAAGCGCGTAAATACATCTCGTCTAGCTTGGCAATTTTATACAAGGGTTTGCCAGGTGATACCATTTCAAAAGCATCTACCAGCTTATTGATGACGGTGCCATTGACAGGATTAATTACCCTGCAATCTGAAAGTTGATCTTGAACTTGTGCGAGCTGCGCGCGCAAAGGTTGTACCTCGGCATTTAGGCTTCCACTGTTGATGTTTAAAGAAGATTGTAGGGCGGCCACTTGTTTCTTAGCCACCATGGCAGCGGTAGTGGCGTCGTCTAATTGCTTGGCGGTGGCAGCTTCGTTAGCGTATAGTTTCTTAATACGTTCTAACTCACGGTTGGCTTGAACCAACTGCTCTTGCGCTGCTGCCATTTGCACAGCTACATTGGGCTGTTTGCTATTTACTGCTGCTATTTGCGCCAACAACTGTTGCTTTTTTAAATACAATTGCGTGCTGTCTATTACTGCTACCAGTTGGCCTGCACTTAATACATCACCTTCTTCTAAAGCCAAGTATTGTATGTTGCCACCTACTTCTGAAGATATCATAATCTCGGTGGCTTCGAAACTGCCACTGGCATCAAACGACTGATCGGCTTTGCGACAAGCCATAAGGGAGGTACCTAGAAGTACCAAAGTTAATAACCTATTCATGCTTAATTTCCTCTATTATGTTTTTTTGAATATTGTAATTGTAGCCATTGCATTTGATGAATCAGCTGATTTTGAATGGCTGCATCTTCTGCATTGACTTCTCGTAAATAATCGGCTGGCAATAAGGTACCACTTTCTAGTTGGGTAATAGCCCTATCTTTAATGCTTTTTCTAAGTTTAACCAGGTCTTCGTCGCTTTGTAAGAGGCTCACATATTTAGCGGTTTCTGATTGTTGTTGGGTATAGGCCAACTGTAGGTTAAACAGAAAATTATCTTGTTGTACAGAAATCATTTTCGACTGTAAGTCGAGTATTTTTTTCTCCTTGCCTAGGGTATAAAAACTGCTCATGTTCCAGTTAAGACGTATGCCACCGATATAGTACCAATCGAAGGCATTCTTAAAAAAATCGAAGGCTGGATAGGCATAACCTCCTTGGGCAAAGGCACTGAGTTTGGGACGAGTTTTTACTGCTAATAGTTTAGACTGCTGTTGTAAAGTAAACTGTTGGGCAGCAAATAGCGATAATTCTGGTCTAGCTATTTCCTTAGAAATTACAGGCGCTTTGGGTGTTAGTATGGTAGCCTCATCGCTAATATTTTCTCCAATAAAAGCAGCCAACATTTGAAGGTAAGCTGTTTTGGCTGCTTGCAATTCTACTTTCTTTTGCTGCATTTTAATAAGGTCTGCTTGCAGTACTTCTTCATTGCTCCGCAAGGCCAAGCCTTGTGCTACTTGTGCCTTAAGTTTTGTGAGGGCGGCAGACAAATCCGAGAGCAATAGCTCTTGTTGTTTTAATTGCAATTGCAATAATAGTAAGCCAAAATACAATTGTTCTACCCTTTCTTCTACGGCATACATATCGGTATTTACCTTAAGTGCTTCTGTCTTATTTTGTGCGGCCATCACTTGTTTATTGAGACGTGTGTAGCCTCCATCATAAATATTTTGTTGCAGCTCTGCATAAAATTTATATTGGTCTTTTTCAAGCACGGGACGAGTTTGGCCAGGAATGCCAGTGGGGGCATTAATAACATCGCTTTGGTAGCTAGCTTGTCCAAACACCTGCACTTGGGGGTAATAGGCTTTAGCAGCATTAGATAACGAATAAGACAAAGATTGTTCTAACAATTGGTATTGCCTTATCAAAGGATAATTAAGCCTAGCTTTGGCAATGCATGAATCTAGGTTGAGTGTTTGTTGTGCGGCGGCTTGGAAAAAGCCAAGGCCAAACAACAATATCCAGGTATATTTTTTCATAATTATTTTTTTTCGGTTCGACCCAACGCAGCGTCTATCCATAATGGAATAAGTTTCTTGCGTTCTTCTAATAATTGATAAAATTGTTCTTCATTTAGATTGCCAACTACGCGCAGCATAGGCATGGCCATAAAAGGAAATACCGTTAAAGCCATGATGTTGATGATAAAATGAAAGGGCTTTACTTTTTTAGGGGCTTCCTCTTTCAGTTGCTGCATAAAGTGCGATTGGGTGAGCATATTTTTAACCCCGAGCTTAGATTCCAGTCCAGCTGCATCTTTGCGAATGGCGGTTAACACAAACAGCGGTAAATCTGGCCTACTTAAAAAAACTTGGGTATAATTTAACACAATCCCTTCTACCTTTTGCGTGAGACTTAAATTGGTATCGTTTACAATTGAGCCAAGGCCTTTGGCAAACTGCTGCATGCCTTCTAGCATTACTACCTCAAACAATTTCTCTTTGCTTCTAAAATAATAGTTGAGTAAGGCTAGGTTAATGCCAGCTTCGGCGGCAATGTCTCTGGTGCGGGCGCCGGCATATCCCTCGCGGGCAAAAACTACCCGAGCCGCCTCTAGAATTTTCTCTTCGGTGCTTACTGTGGCTTGAGCCAGCAAGTCTTGTTGTTTTTTTTGTTTGGCCATTCGGGGAGCAAAGTTGAATGAAACATTTGTTTTAAACA
>CAYUDC010000087.1:8303-11256 GCA_964443415.1 uncultured Chitinophaga sp.
AAACATTTGTTTTAAACAAGTTTTTTAATCATTTGATTAAATTTTATTTCTCTATAGCTTGAAAAAGGCAGTTAAAGGTGCTTTATATTCGTACCATGCGTGTATTAATACAAAGAGTGAGCAAAGCTTCGGTGAGCATAGAGCAAAGTATCTTTAGTGAAATTGGCATAGGCTTACTGTTATTAGTGGGCATAGAAGAGGCCGACGATGCGGAGGACATTGCTTGGTTGGTTCAAAAAGTGAGCAACCTAAGAATTTTTAATGATGCCCAAGGGGTGATGAATATAAGTGTAAAAGAAATGGATGGAGAGGTGTTGGTGGTAAGTCAGTTTACCTTACATGCCGACACCAAGAAAGGCAATAGGCCCTCATATATTAGGTCAGCCAAGCCTGCTATAAGCATTCCCTTGTACGAGCAATTTGTGGGTGCCTTAGAAGCCTCTTTAGGCAAGAAAGTGGCCACAGGAAAGTTTGGGGCCGACATGCAGGTCTCCTTGATAAATGACGGCCCAGTAACGATATGGTTAGACAGTAAAAACAAAGGATATTAAGATGAGTAAGAGCATAGAACAAATGCAGCAAGAGGTAGACCATTGGATTAAGACCATTGGGGTAAGGTATTTTAGCGAGCTAACCAATACAGCCATCTTAATGGAAGAGGTGGGTGAGTTGGCGCGTTTGATGGCCAGAAAGTATGGCGACCAAAGCTTTAAAGAATCGGATAAAAACAAGGAGTTGGCAGATGAGATGGCAGATGTGTTGTGGGTTTTAATTTGCTTGGCCAATCAAACGGGAGTAAACTTAAGCGAAGCCTTTGAAAAGAACATGGAGAAAAAAACCAACCGAGATGCCACCAGGCACCAAGAGAATGAGAAGTTGAGGTAGGATGATAGGTTGTCATTTTTTAATGACCGCGAAGTCCGCGCTGTATGGGATGATGCGCAGGCAAAGTGGTATTTTTCGATATTGGATATCATAGGCATTTTGAATGATGAACCTGATTATAACAAAGTTCGCAACTACAGGAAGTACTTTAAAGCCAAACTGAAAAAAGAAAATAACGAACTGGTTAGTGTCACTACCCAGTTGAAATTGCAAGCACCAGATGGTAAAATTAGGCTGCTAAAAATGCTTTGGTCCATCGACCATCGTTTAGACATCTAGCGGTTGCGGAGCCGGTCGAACCAAAATGCCCATTAGAGGCACTTACTTGTTTCGATGTAAAATATCCCACAAATCTTCTGTTTTTAAAATATCTTTAAAACCGCCTTTTACTAAACCATTTGCCAGCTTTTTGTCACCTGTCCAAAGTTTGGCATTCATTTCATTTGCCAATGCAAGAAAGGGAGCGTCATTTAAATCTATATTTTTAAGCTCTTTTTCTGCATTTTCAACTAATTTTTCATCTAACAAATAGTGATTTACAAATTTGATGTTTTTAGTAACCAAAAACTCAATTTCAAATAATTCGTCCTCACTATAAGAGGTAATTTTTAAAATTTTTTTTTATGCTTTCCAATTTCAAAAAATCGCAAGAATAGAAATCAAATTCATTTCCAGAAAATAGTAAAATATGTCCGATTTTACTGTTTATATTTAGAATCGCGCTGAAAACGATATTGGTATCAACAATAATCTTCAAAGGATTATGACTTAGCTTTTTTTAGGGTTCTTTTTTTCTTTACCTCGGCAACCAAAAGCTCCAAATCCTTCTTAGTGGCTTTAGATTTTTCTGCTAATTCAGTATATCGGAGGTAATCAACCAATTCTTGAATCCTTTTGGTTGAAATACTAGAGGTAAAACGAATAATAACTTCATTGTTTTTGCGCTCTATAACCATAACTCGAAAATATGTAATTATTTGTAAAAGTGAAAATCGAGCGTTTAATCAGCAAAGTAGAGGCGAGTGAACAAATGTCGAACCTACCTCCATTAGCACGGATGCTGAGCGGAGTCGAAGCATGGTTGCTGAGCGGAGTCGAAGCATGGAGCGCTGGTAGTTGAGTGGACTTCGAACCACAAATTAAAATTGAAAAGTTAATCTACTAGATTAAGTTACAATCTAAAACACATTAAATAGCACTACTTTTTAATTGCAAGAATGGCAATAAAATTCTTGCTTTTTCTTTGTGTTCTTGATTCTCAGGATTAAAAATTTCTTCAGTAGTGATAATTAAATGACCACCGTTTGCTAGTGTTTCTACTTTTACCCATTCGGGAAGATTTGGCAACTCAAAGCTGGCATCAAAATACATCATCCAACCAGGCCAATATTTGTTATTACGTCTTTCTTCTGATGTATATAATTGAAAATCTGTAACATCTATTGAATAAGGGTTGAGTATAGAAATAATTATCTTTAAGAACTCTATCGATAAAGGGAGGTCGCGCATTTCAGATAATAAATCAAATTTTTCAACTAGAAGAATTGAATCATATTTTAGATTACTTTTTGAATATACATTATAGCTAATAGAACAGTTTTTACTTTTTGAATCAGATGAAAAAAATACAGCTGTGTTTGCGAATTCATCAGCATAATTATCATCAATCTGTTTTAATGTAGAATTCCTTTTTATTACTTTTTTAAAATTATTAAGAATTAAATCAGCAACACTCCTTTCTCCATTAGTAATTCTAATTTCTTTTCCTAAGAATCGCCATTCGGTCCTCTTCATAAATTCAGATAACTGAATATGATAATTAGTTATTAATTCTGATTTTTCACGAATAGTATTAACAGAATTGGGGAAATAAGCCCTTATTAAACTTTCACGATTATTTTGATTCATATTTGGTTACTTTCATTACTACACTTTTTAATAAATTGGACCCTTCTTCAGTTTTTTCTAAATGTTTTTGAAATTGTTCCATAGTACTTTTTTCTGCAAAATGCCATTCTAATTTTTTACCATTTGCCGCCTTGACTTGTCTACTAAGTTGATCCTTAAA
>CAYUDC010000088.1:0-11196 GCA_964443415.1 uncultured Chitinophaga sp.
GGCGAGTATTTTGATAATACCAGCCCTATTGATGGAAAAGTATTTACCAAAGCTGCACGTTCTAACAAAGCCGACATCGAAGTAGCTTTAGATGCGGCTCATGCTGCCTTTGAATCTTGGAGCAAAACCTCTCCTACTTATCGTGCATCTATCCTCAACAAAATTGCCGACACCATCGAAGCCAATTTATCCCAATTGGCCGTTATCGAAACCATAGACAATGGTAAACCTATCAGAGAAACTACCCACGTAGACCTTCCTTTATGTATCGACCATTTTAGATACTTTGCTGGTGTAATTAGAGCCGAAGAAGGTAGTATCTCTGAACACGACGAACATACAGTTAGCATTTGTATTAACGAACCTATTGGAGTGGTTGGACAAATTATTCCATGGAACTTCCCTTTACTGATGGCAACTTGGAAACTTGCCCCCGCCCTTGCCGCTGGTTGCTGCGTAGTAATGAAGCCTGCTGAGCAAACACCCACTTCTATTATGATACTAATGGAATTATTGAAAGATATCATTCCAGCCGGCGTAATTAACGTGGTAACAGGATTTGGGCCAGAAGCTGGAAAACCATTGGCACAATCTCCAAGAATTGCCAAAGTATCTTTTACGGGCGAAACCACCACTGGTAGACTTATCATGCAATATGCCTCTGAGAATTTAATTCCAGTGACCATGGAACTTGGCGGTAAATCTCCTAATATCTTCTTCCCTTCTATAGCAGATGCCGACGATGAGTTCTTTGATAAAGCCATCGAAGGGGCTGTATTATTTGCCGTTAACCAAGGTGAGGTTTGTACCTGTCCTTCTAGAATTTTGGTTCACGAAAGCATCTATGAGAAGTTTATGAGCCGAGTGATTGAACGTACCAAGGCCATTAAAATGGGTCATCCCTTAGAAGCATCCACCATGATGGGTGCGCAAGCCTCTAACGACCAATACGAAAAAATACAGTCGTATCTTAGGTTAGGTGTTGAAGAGGGTGCCGAACTATTATGTGGTGGCGATGTTCAAAAACTAGATGGCGAACTAGCAGGTGGTTATTATATTCAGCCTACCCTATTTAAAGGCCATAACAAAATGCGCATCTTCCAAGAAGAGATATTTGGACCTGTAGTATGTGTGACCACCTTTAAAACCACCGAAGAGGCCATAGAAATTGCCAATGATACCCTTTATGGCTTGGGTGCTGGCGTGTGGACCAGAGACGCACACGAGTTATACCAAGTGCCAAGGGCCATTAAAGCCGGAAGGGTTTGGGTAAATTGCTACCATGCCTATCCTGCCCATGCGCCGTTTGGTGGTTATAAAAAATCGGGATTTGGAAGAGAAAACCATTTGATGATGTTGGGCCATTACCGTCAAACCAAAAACATGTTGGTGTCTTATAACAAAAATAAATTAGGGTTCTTTTAATCAACAGCTAAAAGGGAGCCTTGCTCCCTTTTACTTTCTTTATGAACAGAGTAGACATAACAGAGGCAGCAGCGCAGTTACTGCATTTACTAAAAGAAAAACATGGCCCCTTGTTGTTTCATCAAAGTGGTGGTTGCTGTGATGGCTCTCAACCCATGTGTTTTGAAACCAACGACTTTATCATTGGCAGCCAAGATGTTTGCCTAGGAAACATAGAAGGCTGTAATTTTTGGATGAGTAAAGACCAATTCGAATACTGGAAACATACTCACTTAATCATTGATGTGGTAAAAGGACGAGGGTCTAGTTTTTCTTTAGAAATACCGTTGGGGTATAGATTTATTACACAATCTAGATTATTTACTGAAGCCGAATTATTGCTATTGCCACCTATTAAGACCTTAAATGATTTTCTTTAAATAGCAGTTGCTGGTATTGTTTTGGGGTGATACCCTCGTATTGTTTAAATACCCTAATAAAGTAATTACTGTCTTCGAAGCCTGCTTCATAACAAACATTCTTAACATAAATATCTTTGTTAGAAAGGTACTTTTTAGCCAGCTTAATCTTCTCTAGCATCACAAACTCAACCGGACTGATACCTAGCTCATTTTTAAAGAGGCGATAAAAAGAAGAAGTACTTAAACCTGCATTTTTGGCCAATGATTTTAGATCAATTTTTCCGGTGATGTTTTCTTTTATCACCCGCACCAGTTGTTTGAGCAGATGATTTTTGATGGGTGCATTTTCTTCCGAAGCGCCTTTTAAAGACTGTTGCTGAATGATTTTTACCAGCAACTCTTGTAAGGCTAAATCTGCCAATGTATCTTTAAAAATAGAGGTACTCTGGCAAATATCAATGATTTTATTAATGACCGTGGTAATGCCTTCGTTGTTCTCAAAGAAAAAGTGATGGTGATCTAAATGCCAAAAAGCTTGGTTGCCCTCTTTGGGATACCTTTCATTTAAAAATTGAAGCGTATGATTTATTTTTTCTTCATCAATGGCCAAGGCTAAACACTGTGTTGGATTATCCAAGCTAGCCTCTGGAAAGTCGATGATCATCTCTTCATTAGATGGAACAATCACTGATTCGCCAGGCAAATAATCAAAATCATGGGTATTAAATAAGTGCATTACTTTTTTGCCTTTAAGCATGCTGGTAACCACCAAATCATTAAACTTTAAGGCCACCCGTTCGCTGGCTTGATAGGTTTCGAAAAGGTTGAGTTCGCACTTCTCTAAGTTGTAAATGGTTCTGTTTTCTACCAAGGTTTTGAGTAAACTTGGTTGGGTTAAAGCAGGAGTTTGAGGAATATGGTGAGTTTTCATAAAAGGTTAAAACAAACTCAAGTTATTGTTTTTGAACCTTTAAGGCAAAATATTCTTGTTAATTTACTATAGCCTTTAAACCTTAATGGCTCAAAGGTTTCTTCTTAATCATCCCGCCTTTGGTATCTTTTACACTATTCATTACCACAAAAGCATGGGGGTCTATTAATTCTATTTGGGTATTAAGTTTATTAAGCTCTAGTCGAGTAACCACCGTATAAATGATATCCACTTCTGGGTTTTCTATTTTTTCTCTTAAGCCTTTCTCACCTTTATAAATGGTAACGCCTCTTCCCATTTTGCTTAATACCATTTCTCTAATTTGTTCGCTATGCGAAGACACAATGGTTACGCCAATGTACTCTTCTAAACCTTCTACGATAAAGTCGAGGGTTTTAGAAGCAGCCAAATAAGTAATCATCGAATACAAGGCAATCTCTACGCCCAACAAATAGGCAGCAGCTCCAAAAATGAGTACATTAATTACAATGATGATATCACCAATGGTAGTACCTATTTTCTTACTTAAAAAAATCGCCAGTACTTCTGTGCCATCAATCACAGCTCCACCTCTAATAGAGAAACCAATTCCCGCTCCTAAAAAGAATCCTCCAAAAACAGCCACTAGTAAATTGTCGTTGGTAACATTAGGAAATGGCACCATTGCCAACACTAAAGCCAATCCCGCAATGGCCAAGGCAGTTTTTATGGCAAATTGCGATCCCATGGTTCGATAACCCAATATCACAAATGGGATGTTAACCCCAATAATTAACAAGTATAATGGCACTTGGGTAATGGCAGAAATTAACAAAGATATTCCAGTTGCGCCTCCATCAATAAAATGATTGGTAAGCAAAAAGCCTTTAAAGCCAAAGGCAGCCGAGAATATACCAGTGACTATTAAAATAAAGTCTTTGAGATACCTTTTAGCTAAAATTCTTAGTTCTCTATAGGCTTTTGCCAAAATAAAATCAGACAAACGCTCTTTGGCTTTTCTCTTATACTTTAATGTGGTTCTATATAATAAATTCCTTATAAATACATTCATGCGTGTGTGATTGGTAAAAGCAGCAATTACAAAGTACTTTCTCCAAAGGTAAGAAGATTATGGTCGGGGTCGAGTATAGAAAACTCACGCTGACCCCAAGGCTTATGCTCTAATTTTCCCCCATCCGAAAAGCTTAATTGCTTTGCCAGTGCCTGTTGATACAAAGCTTCTATTTCTTTGGTTCGAATATACACCTGTCCATAATTTTCGAAAGGATTAAGGGTTTGATGCAAGAAAAAGTGGAGTTCGATTTGGTCTTTGGCTAATATCAAGTAATAGGGATAATCTAAAGCACTGATGTTTTTGAACCCCAATTGTTGCGTATAAAAAGCAAGAGTAGCTGCTTTATTGCGCATGGGGAGTTTTGGATGAATGCTTGTAAACATAACTGCATTTAAAACCGAAAATTACACATTATTTATGTCTATTGCGTATGCTCGTATGTTTTAAGACAATTCTTTTACTTTCGGTTTGAACCAAAGATTGCTTACGGTGCCCCCAGATTTTTTCCCTGGCCAGTTTCCCTGCCGATTCTAAATCTACCAATGGATAAGGATAATCTACACCCATTTTTACTTGATAAAGTTCCTGCTCTATTACACTTAACTTCCAAGGTTCGTGAATTAACGCAGCCGGCACATTGGTTAGAGCTGGCACCCATTGCTTGATAAAAACCCCTTGAGCATCGTGATCTTGCGATTGCTTTACAGGGTTATACATCCTTACCACATTTACACCTGTTGTACCCGCTTGCATTTGAAACTGCGGATAATGAATACCGGGTTCATAGTCTAAGAACAATTGTGCCAAGTGATAAGCGCCCAATCTCCAATCAATGTCTAAATGATGGCATAGCACCGATACCAGCATGGCACGCATTCTAAAATTTATCCAGCCAGTTTGGATCAAACAACGCATACAAGCATCTACCAATGGGAAGCCTGTTTTGCCTTCTTTCCAAGCCTGCAAAAAAGCCTCCTTGTTCTGATGCTCCAAAGATTCATATCCTCTATTAATGCAACGGGTTTCGTAGGCACATTCCATCTCAAACTTCTGAATAAAATGGCAATGCCATTTTAGCCGGGTGAGCATCCCTTCATAAGCAAATTTATGGGCCTGATAACTGGGATGTTGCTTCACAAATTGAAAAGCTTGTTTGATGGATAAATTTCCCCAGGCTAGGTAGGGTGATAACCTACTGCAAGATTTTCTAGATGCTTCTGGTTTAGAAATGAGTTTATGATAGACGCTTCCCCTACCCGACACAAAACTTTGCAGGTATTTATGGGCATAGGTTTCGCCAGCCGGTTGAAAACTAGACGGATAATTTCTGAGTTCATCCTCAAGGTGCGGTGGCAAATTAAAAGGATGTTGAAAGCGCATACAATTCTCTGAAGCTTGGTTATGGATGGGTGGTAGGTGCATGGTTTGGTACCATAACTTATCCCATTGGTTGCGGTTGCTGATGCCTCTGCGAATGCCGTCTCTCTGAAACTGATGCCAAGTAATATGATGGGTATTACAGAAAGTTTGAACCCATTTATCTCTTTCCCAAGTTAACTGGGTACCGCTTTCTTGGTAACTGTAGATGTTTTTTATTTGATAATGTTTGATGAGATCACTAAAAAAATCTGAGGCATTGGCATAAATTGGGTGAATGTGAATGCCATGTTGGGCCTTATGGGCATTCACATTTTCTATCGAATGATATTGAAATTGCAGATGTCTGGTAGCTGTATCTGGCGCCGAAATAAAATTTGGTTCAAACAGAAAGATGGCAATAAATGGAATAGGTGACTGGCTTGCATAGAACAAGGGCTCATGGTCTTGGGTGCGCAAATCTCTTTTAAACCAAACTACATTGAGTGCTATTTTACTACTAATATCAAGCATTTACAAGCTAACAACCTGCCTCGTATAATGTTTAAAATACCGTAGAATACACTTTGGTTCAACCCGAAAAAATACAAGCGACCAATTACTCAATCATATGATATAAATACTCAATCAGTTGAATTTAGCGATGCGGTAAAAGCAATTTAGCAGAAAAAAAAAGATGAAAAAGCTACTTTTACCCTTGTTACTGGCTGCTGCTGTGGGTTTATTTTTAAACTCATGCAAAAAAGAAGAGACAATTATTAAACAAATAGAAGGCCCTATGGTATTGGGCTGCAATGCTTTTGAAAGCAGCAATCCACAGAGAATATCTAAGCTTACCAATTGGAGAATAGGCATTGATTATATTGTAGATTGCGTTGCCCAAGTGGATATAGATTTGGTAATTGACACCAATGTTACCATCGCTTTTAATTCGGATGGTGGTTTATACATTTTGCCTGCTGGATCTATTAGTGCGGTAGGGATGCCCAACAAAGAAATTACATTTACAGGCGTAGATAAAGTAAAGGGCTCGTGGATTGGCATTGGAATTGAAAGTGGGGATGTTAAAAATAAATTCAAACATTGCATCATAGAGTATGCAGGCCGCAAAGCTTTTGATAGTAATGGGGAATCTGGAAACATCGTGCTTTATGGTGACTCCTATTTGAGGCTAGACAGCACTTTGATTACTCAAAGTAAATCGTATGGGATAAATAGCAATTATAACAATTGCGATTTGTTGGTTGAAAATACCACCATCACCCAATGCTCTATTCCATTTTTTGGCAATCCTAATCAAATGCCTTCTTTTAAAAGTGGAAGCTTTAAAGGGAATGATTTAGACATCATGGATTTGTATCCCTTCTATCCAATTGCTAAAAGTCAGAAATGGGAAGACATTGGAGTACCCTACCGTATTAAAAGTTATATATTTGATTTTACAGTTAGTAATGGGGCCACTTTAACCTTAGCGCCAGGTGTAAAAATGGAATTTGAAAGTGGCCAAAGTATTTATGTAGACGGAGAGGCTAGCGCTCTGGTGGCGGTTGGAACACAAGAAAAGCCAATTGTTTTTACTGGTGTTAATAAGGTGGCAGGAGCTTGGAAATACATTTATTTTAATTTTAGCCAAGCACCCCAAAACGAAATAAGTAACGCTACCATAGAATATGCGGGCAACGCTGGTTCTGGAGGATCTATCAATATGTGGGCAAAACCCCGATTAAAAGTTACCAATGTAAATTTTAAAGACATTGGTACTTGTGCCATGTTTACTAATGGAGATGCCAATCCGAATCTTACGGAGAACAACAATAAGTTAACAAATGTAGCTGGCGAATACATTTGCCAATAAGCGAAAAGCTATCATGAAAAATCGCTTAATATTTTTATTCCTGGGATTAGTCCAATTGGGCTATTCTCAGGATTTAGAAGGTTTAAAAGGTAAGAAGAAAGACTTGGTTAAACTTAATGGCTCTATAAGTTTAGGCACATGGTATTATCGGGTAAGTGGCATAGAAAACAGAAGAACCCCTTTTAGTTGGTATATTACTGGTGCTCCTACCCTTAGCATTGGCAGTTTTGCCCTACCTTTCTCTGCTACTATTAGTGAGCAAGAAAGGAGTTTTCAGCAACCTTTTAACCAAATGGGAGTTAGCCCTTATTATAAATGGTTAAAGCTTCACCTTGGGTATAGAAACATGATGTTTAGTGATTATACCCTTTCTGGAGTTACCTTTTTAGGTGCAGGTATAGAACTCAACCCAGGCAAATTAAGAGCTGGCTTTTTTTATGGTCGTTTACGCAGAGAAGTAAATGAAGACACGAGCAATGCCTTTGCTTTTTTACCTTCTTATAAAAGAATGGCACTTGGAGCAAAATTGGGATTAGGTAGTGCCTACAACTTTCTAGAGTTTAACCTTCTTCAATCTAGAGATATACTCAATAGCGCTACAATTAGCAGCAATAGCTTGGTTAAGCCAGAAGACAACTTGGTATTAGGAGCTAAAAACCAATGGCGTTTGTTTAAAGCCTTTACGGTTGGGGCAGATGGTGCCTTAAGTGTTATTACCTATAACAAAAACTTAGGAAACATTAGTTTAGACAGCCTTGGCCCAGATGTGGCAAGGTTGGCAGTATTAAACAACTATTTATTTATTAATACTAGTACACTAGCAAAACTGGCGGGTAATGCCTTTGCAGCCATACAAGCCAATCAATGGGGACTTAGGTTTACCATGCGTTATGTGGAACCAGATTTTACCTCGCATGGGGTGTATTTTATTCAAGACGACCTTTTACAATATACCGTAAACCCAAGTTTTTCTATGTTTAGGCAAAGGGTGAATATTAACTTAAATGGTGGTTGGCAAAGGGATAATTTAGACAATAAAAAAAGAGCTACCACAGAGCGAGCCATTGGTAGCGCCAGTGTATCTCTTAAGCCTTTAAAGCGCATGTATCTGTTGCTATCTTATGCTAATTATGGTACCAGTCAAAACAGCGGCCAAATTCAAATTAATGACTCCATTAGAATTAGCCTTGTAAACACTTCGTATAACGGAAGTATTGGCTATCAAATTCCAGCCAAGCGCAGCTCGCATCAGTTGGTGCTATCTATACAAAAAAATGATGTGTTAGACAGAAATGAGTTTACCAGCAAGTACTCTCAAAGCAATATCCTTTTCACCAATTTTAACTACTCCATTGGGTTCAATAAAATTAGAACCAATATTAGTTTCGGGTTGAACCAATCGATGGTGAATACCTATGGAAATAATATCAGTAGTTATGGAGTAAACTTTGGACTAAACAAAAGCTTCTTTAAAAATAGAATGAGGCTGAATAGTCAAGTTAACTATCAAGAGCGTGCGGTAGACGAGGTAGCCAACGGATATATCATTAGCAACAACAACGATATACAAATCACGCTTTGGAAAAAGCACCACCTTGGTATTGGAGTAGGTATCATTAAAAATACCACTAGTGTAAATTCAATTAGAACCTTTAACGAACAACGTGCACGTATTAATTATGGCTTTAGTTTCTAATCAACATCCTATGAAACAGAAAATATTATTTGGTTTATTGCTACTGATGCTTTCGGTTCAAGCCATTGCACAAAAAGACTTTATTGGTGTGAACTCTATGGCTGTACCGCCTTTCTCTAATCGTATAGACGAGTTAATTAACAATACCAATATCACCACTTTTTTACTCAATAAAACCTCTAATGAATTGGAGGTTAAAATGTATATCACCATTAAAAAAGATGGGGTTCCAGTAATTGAAACCAACGAAAGATATGCCTTAGAAAATCCATTGAATTTTAAACCCAATGAAAATAAATTAATAGAGTTTTCGCAGTTTGGGGCCATCAGAGAATACCATATTAAAACCTTGCCAGAGGCCGAAAAAATGGGACTTACCGCAGTAGATTTAATTAGAACCAGAAAGCTGCCTGAAGGAAATTATGAGGTATGTTTAAACTTCTTTGATTACAAAGGACAAGACCCAGAGCCTTGGAATATACCCAATGTGGGTTGTGCTGGCATGGAGTTAAATAGTTTTGAGGTACCCCAAATCATGGACATCAATGGCAAAAATTGCCATGAGAAAATACAAATTTCTAATCCGCAATTTGTAAGCATCTCTTGGTTAAAACCAGCAGGCTTTACAGGCAATCTCGAATATGAAATAGACATGGTAGAGGTTTTTCCTAACAATAGGGAATTTAACGACGCGATATTCTCTGCCACCAAACCCAACTTTTTAACCGAACGAACCAATTCAACCATTTTCACCATCAACATGGTACACCAACCTTTAAAAGCGGGTGCCAGATATGTATTTAGAATCAGGGCTATTGACCCCACCGGTGCTGCTAGTTTTAGAAACAATGGGTATAGTCAGGTTTGCTCTTTTATTTATGGCGACATAGCAGAAGACTTACCAATAGCCAATGTAAGTGCAGATATGATTTTCCCACAAATGAATGACACCCTCCCCTTTCAAGCTCCAGCATTTATTAAGTGGAGCCCTTATTTGCAATACATAGAAAAATTGGATGCCCATTGTGTGATTAAAGAAAATAACCAACAAATACATTTCTACGATATTAGCTTGGATGCACAAAGTGGCATTTTAAACGCCATACAAAATAAAAATGGAGGCAGCCAAGTAAGTGAAGACATAGCCACCCAAATTGTGCTAGGAAAATTTGCAAGAAGTGGGGTAGCTAACTTATTAAAAAGAGGAAAGGAATACTCTTATGAGATTAAGCTTACTTACAAATTTAAAAACAACCCAGTTACCCAAACGATTGATTTAACAAGGTATTTCTATTATGGCATGCCTTCTGTAAACTTGCAATTAAACACACAACAAGCAGATACAGGCAACTTAAGTTTTAGTATTGCATTTAATAAAAAGCCTAACCTTACCCTCAACGAATTTAACCAACTCAACAAACTTCAAGGGGTGTACGATTTTGATTCCACCCTAAAAATTCAAGAAGCCGCTTGGGTAGAATTTAGTCCACAAGCCAGCTTTGATTCTGTTTGGTATAGAAAAAAAATCTACCTCCAAAAAAACATAGACATTAGCAACCCAGCCATGTATTTATTGGCAGATGACATCTTTAAGCAAATCGACTTTAACTTTCGTATCAAAGAAAGTGGCCAATGGCATGCTAGGGTTAAATGGAGTAAATCGCCCAACAGTGCTACCCTTGGAAACGATTATTATTATACCAGCGAAACACTTAAATTTACTTTGGGTGATAGCGTAGACCGTAGTGGCAGCAATTGCCTTGCGGGAGATTGTATTTTCCCTACGGTGCCTATGAATGAAAGAATTGCTCTTGATTCTTTGGTAGTGGGCATGCAATTAAAATTAGGACATCATCTATTAAAAGTAACCAAGATTATTGGAAACTCAGCGCCTTATCAAGGCGAAGGTGTGATTAAAATCAACCCTTTTCCTTTGATGGGGGGAATAGATATTCCTATTAAAGTGAAGTTTTCTAATATTCGGTTCAAAAAAGACTTAAGGGTATTCCAAGGGAGGGCAGAAAGTATTGATGGAAGTGGATTCTTTAGCGATAAAACTTCTTCACAGATTGGGAATATGTTAGCTGATAGCAGTTACAACAAACAAAATATTAAAACACTCATTAGCAATGCCGCAAACTTTGTTCAGGGGCAAATAAGTGAAGAGGTGGGCATGCCGATGCCCGTTGGCTTTGTCGATAACAAATATGCTGGAACCCAGTATAAGCTAGCCATAGTCAATATATTATTTAGCCCAGAAGATGCTAAAATGAATGTGGTGTTAGGCGTAAATAATGCTAGCCTTGGTAGTTATTTTGATTTTATGGCGCAGGATGTATGTTTAAGAAGTACTGGTCTATCTGTTTCTAAAATGTTGGTGAAGGTTATAGGCAATAAAGAAATTAATATTGGCAGCTCTAAAAAATTAGTGATTCTAGGTGCCAGCAATGCCAGCGA
>CAYUDC010000089.1:0-11119 GCA_964443415.1 uncultured Chitinophaga sp.
GCATTGGCTATTTTTCTATTGTTGAGTTTCGAGAAAAAGTTTATGCCATCGGCAAAGTTTAAGTTCATTGTTTAGTCTACATTATCATGTAGGAATGAATTGTTGGTTTTGATCTCTGGTCGGCCTGTTTCATCTTCAAATAAACTCAACCTAGAAGCTTGCGAGGCAGAAGAATGAGGCACATCATTTAAACGCTTCATCTTACGCTTATAGGCTGGCTCCTTTTCCATATCGCGGATACCTTGTGGGGTTTTAAGTGTTACATTCAGCTCCATCAAGGTTTTAATTCTATTTACCTTATGCTCTATTTTGCGTTCTTGGTCTTCTGCAGATTCGTTGTTGGCCATGGTTTGCTGCAAATTCATTGGAGGATTGCTTTTCAACTCCATGTCGTGCTTTAGTTCTGGCTCAGACGGCAGATAAAAATCTTCTGTAAAATCTGCTTCAAAATGATCTTCTTCGATGCGCAAATTCATTTCTAGCGGATGCTCATCTTCTTGCTGCGCCTCTTTTAAAATCTCATCTAAATTAAACCTTACCTCTACAGGAGGAACCGGCAATTTTGCTTGTGCTAAGTTATTTACATTGGCTTCATCGCTGGGTATTGGCTTGTGGCTCAAGTTTTCGGGTTGACCCAAATTGGGCGCAGGTGCAGGTGGTGCTTGCTGACTATCTACCCTTCCAATGATAATTTTATTTTCTCTGGGACCCGCCTCAAATCCGGTTGCAATAATGGTAACAGAGATATTATCTTCTAGGTTATCATCATAGCTGGTACCAATAATCATCTCAGCTGTAAAACCACTTTCTTGCTGAATAAAATCTGAGATCAAACTAAACTCATCCATTAATAGTTCGTGCTCGCCTTGCGCCGTACTGATGTTTAAAAGAATGTTTTTAGCGCCAGTAATGCGGCTATCATTTAACAATGGAGAGTTAAGTGCATTTTTAACAGCCTCTAAAGCTCTGTCTACTCCATTGGCTTTAGCAGAACCCATGAGTGCCACACCACTAAAACGCATCACAGTTCTAACATCTTCAAAGTCTACGTTGATATCACCAGGATAGGTAATTACCTCGGCAATGCCTTTAGCTGCAGTATTAAGAATTTCGTTGGCATGACCCAATGCTTGACGCATAGGGAGGTTGCCATACATGTCTTTTATTTTATCATTAGAGATGATCAGTAAACAGTCTACACTATTTTTCAATGCCTCTATTCCTTCTTTGGCGTATTCGATGCGTCTCTTGCCTTCAAAGGTAAAAGGTGTGGTAACAATGCCCACGGTAAGGATGCCCATTTCTCTGGCTGTTTTAGCAATAATAGGAGCAGCACCCGTACCGGTTCCTCCGCCCATGCCAGCGGTAATAAATACCATTTTGGTATTTACACCCAACATTTCAATAATATCTTCAATGGCTTCCATGGCAGAGTTTTTTCCTACCTCTGGATTAGAGCCAGCACCTAAACCTTCGGTAAGGCTAGCACCCAATTGAATTTTTGTAGGAATGGGGCTCGCTTCTAAAGCCTGTAAATCTGTATTACAAACCATAAAGTCTACCCCTTTAATTCCTTGACTATACATATAGTTTACGGCATTAGAACCGCCGCCACCCACACCCAGCACCTTAATGATAGATGCTCTGTCTTTTGGCAAATTAAATTTTAATGTACTTTCCATATCCTTATATTTTCTGCGTGGTTAATCAATTAAAAATCGCTCAAGTCTTTGTCGTCTGCGAGCCAGTTTTTACCTTTTTCTACTAAACGTTTTAAAAATCCCAAATTAGATTTAGAATCGGCTTCTGTTTCTGCTTTGCTGCGTTCTTTCTCGTCTTTTAAACTATTGATAGCAGCCTTTTCTTCGGCAGCAATCAAACCTTTAATGACCAAGCCAACACCGGTGGCATAGATGGGACTTTTGATTTCTTCTACAAAAGTTTTACCAATGTGCTCGTTGGCATATCCAATTCTAGCATCTAAACTGGTAACGTATTCGGCTAGTTTATCAATATGTTTAAGCTGCGAACCTCCACCAGTAATTACAATACCAGCATTCAGCTTGCGTTCGAGCCTAGAGCTTTTGATTTCGTATAACACCGATTCGAAAATCTCTTCTACCCGAGCCTGAATAACCATGGCTAAATTTCTTACTGACACCTCTTTTGGAGGGCGTCCGTGGAAGCTTGGAATACAAACAATTTCGTTCTCTTTATTTTCATCGGCTAAGGCCGAGCCAAACTTTACCTTTAAGGCTTCGGCTTGATTCTTTAACACATTACAACCTTCTTCTACATCTTTGGTGATGATGTTTCCACCAAATGGAATCACCGCGGTGTGTCTGATAATTCCATTTTTAAAGATAGCCACATCCGTAGTACCACCCCCAATGTCTACCAAGCAAACGCCTGCTTCCATTTCTTCTGGCGTTAACACTGCCTCGGCAGAGGACAGAGGCTCGAGGATTAAATCTGCCACCTCTAAACCAGAACGATCTACACTTTTATAAATATTAGAAATAGCATCTACGTTTCCGGTGATGATATGAAAGTTAGAAGCCAAGCGAACACCCGACATACCTATAGGGTCTAGCACATCTCCCCAATCATCCACGGCATATTCTTGAGGCAACACATGGATAATCTTATCGCCAGGTGAAAGGGCCAATTTATTGGTATCTGCAATTAACCTAATGACATCTTCTCTACTCACTTCTACCGCTTCTGTACCAAGACTAATGCTGTTTCTATGTTGCAAACTCTTGATATGCTGACCTGCGATGCCCACATGTACACTATGCAAAACCAGCTTAATTTCGTTCTTAAGGAGCGATTGCTTGGCTTTTTCGATAGCCTCATTGATGGCCTTTACCGTTTTCTCGATATTGCGCACTTCGCCGCGGATAACGCCAAGACTCTCGGCTTTACCCATCCCAAGCACTTCAATTTTTCCATGCTCATTTCTTCTGCCTACAATGGCACAAACCTTAGTGGTTCCAATATCTAATCCAATAATTACACTTGACATGCTGCTCCTATTTTATTTTTTACCAATCACCTGACCTTTAAATCTTAAATCAATGCTTTTATACTTGTTCCATCCCACTCGGTTCAACCCCTCTCTACAAAACACCAGCATCTTTTCAAACTTCTCTTCCAGATTTTCGGTAGTGCCAAAAATGAAATATGCCCGGCCCACTTTTGGGACGAGAACAAGTTCATTATCGGCTCTTACAAATATCTGTTCAATAAAAGCTTTCAAGAATGGGTCTTTATCAACAAAAGAGGCCATATGGTATAGTTGATTTCCTACAAAAGAGTACACTGTATCTCCCTTTTCGTACCTTTCGAAGATATTTCCATTGGCAATGGGCACATGGGCACTAAAATGCTCTGTTAAGGGCATTTTATATCCAAACTGATCTAAATAATACTGTGTACCATCATACCTTATCACCCGCAAAATAGGAACACGTTGCTCTATCCTGATGTTAAGTTCGCCATGTAAATCGATGTAAACAGCTGCATTTTGAATGTGCCATTGTTTGTTCAATGCCGATTCGAATTTATATATATTGATGTCTTTCATCGGCAGGCCAATTAACTTCTTATCACCTGCAATTTCTTTACGTATCACTTCTAACACGCGTTGACGATTATAAAATCTAACATCTAATGGATAGATAGAGATGTTTACTTTTTTACAAGTAAGCGCCTGCTCCTGCTTATTTACAAAAGCCAAAGCAAAAACCAAACCGCTTAACATACCTATCCAAGCAGTTATCAGCATTACTTTTTTAAGTATTCGCCACCATTTTTGATATGTAGGATTTAAACTCAACTTAGTTTTTGCTTGATAGGTTCAACAAGGGCATCTATGTCGCCAGCTCCTAAAGTTAACAACAAGCCAGGTTGTAAACTCGCCAACCTTTCTATGAGCACTTCTTTACTACAAAGTTCCTTTTGTTCGCAAGTTGCCTTACGCAGCAGCATTTGAGAGCTTACGCCAGGTATTGGCAGCTCCCTTGCAGGATAAATATCCAATAAAAATAATTGGTCGGCTAAAGATAAGCTGTTGGCAAATTCATCCTCAAAATCGCGGGTACGGGAATACAAATGAGGTTGAAACACCACCACCATTTTTTGATGTGGATACATTCTTTTAACAGAGGTAAGTATCGCTTTTATCTCCTCTGGATGGTGGGCATAATCATCTATAAATACTCTGTACTTTTCTTTAATGATATATTGGAACCTCCTTCTAACACCAGCAAAAGAAGCCAAGCCCAACTTAATCTCATCTACAGTTAAACCGGCCTTTAAAGCCAGTGCCGCAGCGGCAACTGCATTTTCTATATTATGCAAACCAGGTATGCCTAATTGAACACCAGTAATGATAGTTCCATTTAAATTTAAATCAAACTCATGCTTGTCTTCTTCAATTATAATGTTGAAGGCATAGTTATCTGCAGCTTCGCTGATACCATACGTTTGATAGTTTACCGTTAAATCGTTGATAATTTCTAAACCTACTTTCACAAACAATATCCCATCCGGAAACACCTTTTTGCTATAAGCTAAAAAGGATTCTTTCATGGCATTATGTTCTCCATAGATGTCTAAATGGTCTGCATCAGTAGAGGTAATCACCGCTAAGGTGGGCGATAAAGTTAAGAACGACCTATCAAACTCATCGGCTTCCACTACATTATATTGATTAAAGGTGGGAAGTTCTGTTGCCTTTTCGTGCAGTAACAAGTTGGTATTGTAATTGGTAGAAATACCGCCAAGAAAAGCATTGCAACCTACCTGGCTTTGGGTTAACAAATGTGCCACCATGGTAGAAGTAGTAGTTTTACCATGCGTGCCTGCCACACCAATGGTTTTGTAGGAGCGACTGATAGTCCCTAAAACTTCTGAGCGCTTTTGAATGATAAACCCGCTTGCTTTAAGCCAAGCCCATTCTTGATGATGAGCGGGAATAGCGGGAGTTAATACCACTAAGGTATGGTTTACATGAAGGTTTAAGGTTTGAACCAATACCGGCATATCTTCATAATGAATTTGCATTCCTTCTTCTGACAGCTGTTTGGTTAAAGGTGTTTCTGTTTTATCATAGCCATAAACGCTAATACCCAAATGAGTAAAATACCTAGCAATGGCGCTCATGCCGATGCCTCCTATACCTAAAAAATAGGCCACCTTTATGTCTTTTAACTCTATCATAGTTTGTGGAGTGATAATAGTTCGTTTGCAATTTTTTCTGCTGCTTGGTGTAATGCCATAGCAGAGATATTCTTAGAAAGCGTTTCTCTTTCGGCATGGTTATGCATGAGCCGTAAAGCCTCAGGAATCAATGCCTCTTTGGCCTCTGCATCTTTAATAAGGATGGCAGCATGTTGCTTTACTAAGGCCATGGCATTTTGGGTTTGGTGGTCTTCGCTCACATTAGGTGAAGGAACTAATATAGTAGCCTTACCGGTGAGCTGTAATTCTGCAATAGACAGCGCACCTGCCCTGCTGATTACAACATCGGCGGCCGAATAGGCTAAATCCATTTCGTAAATAAACTGAGATACCACCAGCTTTGCGGTAGATGGAATTGCCGTAAAGTTTTTAGGCTGATAGCTCTTACCCGTCTGCCAAATGATATTATAATCTTGTTCACAAAGCAAGTGCAAGTCTTTCTCCATGCTCTGGTTGATGGTTCGGGCTCCAAGGCTACCACCAATCACTAGGAGTGTTGGGCGTGATGGGTTCAAACCGAAAAAAGAAAAGGCTTCTGCCCTTTTTTGCGAAGCTAGTAAAATATCTGGACGCACAGGATTACCTGTCATAATGAGCTTATCTGCTGGAAAAAAGCGCTCCATCCCAGTATAGGCTACTGCTATTTTTTGGACCCTATTCTTAAGAATCTTATTGGTGATACCAGCATAAGAATTTTGCTCGTGTATCATAGAAGGAATACCTTTTAACGTAGCGGCATACATCATGGCTCCACTCGCATAACCTCCAAAACCTATGGCCAAATGAGGCTTAAAGGTATTGATGATTTCTAGAGAACGCCAAACGCTAGAGATTACTTTAAAAGGGAATAATATATTTTTGGGAGACAAGCTCCTTTGCAAGCCACTAATCCAAAGTCCTTCTATTGCATATCCTGCCTTAGGAACTTTTTCCATCTCCATTCTATCCGAGGCTCCTACAAATAAAAACTCTACACCATCAGGCAGCATTCTTTCTAATGTTTGTGCTACGGCTATGGCTGGATAGATATGGCCTCCGGTGCCGCCGCCACTGATGATTATTCTTAATTTTTCTTGCATAGCTTAGGTTGTTTTTAAATCGTTGGAGGTTTCGGTTTCTACATACCTGCTTACGCTCATAATCAAACCAAAGGCAATGCTGGTCATTAATATAGAAGTACCACCTTTAGAAATAAAAGGTAAGGTTAAACCAGTATTTGGAACCATATTGGCAGAGATGGCCATGTGTATGAGTGCTTGCATCACAAAAGCAAAAGACAGTCCAATGGCTAACAAGGCACCAAAGGCTTTTGGACTTTTAAGCAAAATTCTGAACGCTCGATACATAAAAAACAGGTATAGAAACATCAGGCCACCTGCCCCCATTAAACCATATTCTTCAGTAAAAATGGCATAGATAAAATCTGAATAAGCATGGGGCAAGGTATTTCGTTCTACACTTCCACCTGGGCCTTTACCCACAAGGCCACCAGTGGCAATGGCCATCTTGGCGTGATCATTCTGAAAAGTAACATCTGGATTGTTTGAACCCTTAGAGAAATTTACGATACGATTTTTCCAAGTTTTAACACGGCCCATGCCTTCTAAACTTTTATTGGGTGTATTGATTAATACAAGCACTAGAACCGCTAATACAGCTAAGATTGGACCACCTACATACAATATATGCTTAACACTAACCCTACCAATAAACATGATAACCATAGAGGTAGATAGAATAACCAAAGAAGTAGACAAATTAGAAGGTGCAATAAGCAAGCAGGTAATTCCAACATGGATGATAATAGGTAAAAAACCCTTTTTAAAATCCTTAATATCATCTTGTCTAAATGCTAATTCTCTTGCTAAGTAAAGTACCAAAGCAACTTTGGCAAAGTCTGAGGGCTGAAAGGATAATCCTATGATGGGGATTTTTAACCAGCGTTGTGCATCATTGGTGTTTGAACCAAAAAACATGGTTAAAAAAAGTAGGATATAACTAAAATAAAGCAGTGGTTTAGAGAACTTAACATAGTACTTGTAATGCACACTATGCACTACGAGCATTAAGAAAAACCCTGCAGAAAGAAAAATCATTTGTTGAAACAACACCAATTCTGAGCGCCCACCAAATTTCTTATAGGCATAAGCACTTGCCGAGCTATATACCGTAAGCAAACCAAGCACCATAAGGGTAATAATAATCCCCCACATGAGTCGGTCTCCTTTCGGACCAATAACTTTCCAAATTTGGCTCAACATACCTCGTAATTCTTATAGCGCTTTAACGGCTGCTTTAAATTGGCGGCCACGGTCTTCATAGTTTTTAAATAAATCAAAAGAGGCGCAGGCCGGAGATAATAAAACTACTTCTCCAGGTTTAGACATTTTAGCTGCTACATGCACTGCTTCTTGCGCACTGCTGGTATTGATAATCATGTCTACATCTTTTGAGAACGCTTCATGAATTTTGGTATTATCTACTCCCATGCAAACGATGATACGAACTTTTTCTTTCACCAATTCCTTGAGCATTTCATAATCGTTTCCTTTGTCAACACCACCCACAATCCATACGGTGGGCTTATCCATGCTTTCTAAAGCATACCAAGCAGAATTAACATTGGTAGCTTTTGAGTCGTTGATATAATCAACCCCTCTAATGGTAGCCACCTGCTCTAAGCGGTGCTCTACATTTTGGAAATCGGATAAGCCTTCTCTAATTACATCCTTGCGAATGTCGAGGGCATTGGCAATAATGGCAGCAGCCATTGAATTGTAGGCGTTGTGACGGCCTCTTAAAATTAACTCGGTAGTATACATGGTAAAAGGGTTTGATTGATTGGGTTGGGTAGTGATAATAATTTGTCCGTTTTCTTGATAGGCTCCTGGTATTTGCGTCTTAAGCAAGGAGAAGGGCAAATGCTTGGCCTTACCTTTTATTTGGTTAAGGTTATTGGTAGTAAGTTCATCGTCCGAACAATAGATAAAATAGTCGTTCGCACTTTGGTTTTGTGTGATCCTAAATTTGGAGTTGATATAGTTTTGCAACTCATAGTTATAGCGATCTAAATGGTCGGGAGTGATATTACATATCACAGCCATCTCTGCTTTAAAATCGTACATATCATCCAACTGAAAGCTGGAAATTTCTAATACAAAATAATCATAATTGGCTTGAGCCACCTGCCTGCACATGCTTATGCCTATATTGCCAGCAAGACCCACATTTAAGCCTGCTTTCTTTAGCAAATGATAGGTGAGAGAGGTAGTGGTAGTTTTGCCGTTGGTGCCCGTAATACAAATCTTGTAGGCAGAAGTATACCTAGACGCAAACTCAATTTCATTGATAATAGGTATATTCTTTTGGCGCAAAGCTTTTACCATGTCTGCCTTTTCGGGGATACCCGGACTTTTAATTACTTCATCCGCATTTAAAATTAGGCTCTCGGTGTGTTGGTTTTCTTCGAACGCAATACCATTGTCTTGAAGTTCCTTCTTAAAGTTTTCTGGGATGGCTCCTTTGTCTGATACGAAAACATCAAAGCCCTTTAGCTTGGCTAGCATAGCTGCTCCCGTTCCGCTTTCACCACTTCCTAAAATTACAATTCTGCTCATACTATCTAACTTTTAAGGTGATGATGGTGATAATGGCCAACAGAATTCCAATGATCCAAAAGCGGGTGACAATCTTAGACTCGTGAAAGCCTAACTTTTGGTAATGGTGATGCAATGGAGACATCTTGAAAATACGTCGACCCTCGCCATACTTTTTCTTGGTATATTTAAAGTAAGACACTTGCATCATCACCGATAAGTTTTCTACGAGAAAAATGCCGCATAAAATTGGTATCAATAGTTCTTTGCGCACCATGATAGAAAAAGAGGCGATGATGCCACCTAAGGCAAGGCTTCCGGTATCGCCCATAAACACCTGGGCAGGAAAAGCATTGTACCATAAAAAACCAATACAAGCTCCCACCAAAGCACCTGCAAAAATTACCATTTCTTCTAGGTGCGGGATATACATGATGTTAAGGTATTTTGAGAATACGATGTTTCCACTTACATAAGCAAAAACCCCTAACACAAAAGAAATAATTGCCGAGGTGCCTGCTGCCAAACCATCTATTCCGTCGGTGATGTTAGCACCATTAGATACTGCTGTGATGATAAAAATAACCACCAGCAAAAAGATAATGTAATTGTAATCTTTATAGCTGCTACCCATCCATTTTAGCATATCAGCATAATCAAATTCGGAGCTTTTAAAAAACGGGATGGTAGTGGTAGTGGCTTTATGATCCCTCACCAACATCAATTCATTATTAATGAGCTGTGGTGTTAAGTTATGTTCCTTGATAAAGGTTTCGTTTACCTCGCTTGGCTTATAAATCTCCTTGGTTTTAACATGCTGATTAAAGTACAAGGTAGTGGCTACAATAAATCCTAATCCAACCTGACCCATTACTTTAAACCTTCCGGCAAGACCTTCTTTGTTCTTTTTAAATACTTTGATATAGTCATCCAAAAAGCCTACTAAACCCAACCATACGGTTGAGATTAAAATTAGAATGATATATACATTGTTGATGCGTGCAAACAACAAAGTTGGAATGATGATAGCGGCCAAAATAATTAAGCCACCCATGGTAGGAGTTCCTTTCTTTTGTTGTTCACCTTCTAAACCAAGGTTTCTAATTTCGTCACTCACCTGCAATTGACGCAGCTTGTTAATAAGCGTTTTGCCATATATGAGGGAGATAACCAAAGACAGAATAATGGCCATGGCAGCCCTAAAGGAGATAAACTGAAACATTCCAGCTCCTGGGAAATTGTAGGCCTTGTTTAAATAATCAAATAAATAATATAACATATCTTCTTCTGGTTTTAGGCTTCAAAAATTTTAAACAATTCATCTAAAATGGCTTTATCATCAAAAGGATGTTTTACGCCCTTTATCTCTTGATAAGTTTCATGACCCTTGCCAGCTACCAAGATGATATCACCTTTTTTTGCTAGGCTTACAGCCATTTTAATAGCTTCTTTTCTATCTGTAATTCTGCTTGTTTTCTTATAATGCAATGGTGGCACACCACTCATCATTTGATGTAAGATTTCTTCTGGATCTTCATTCCTTGGATTATCCGACGTAAGAATCACACGTGTGCTTTTCTCACAAGCTACTTTTGCCATCACTGGTCTTTTGGCAGCATCTCTGTTTCCGCCACAACCAATAATGGTGATAAGCTCTTCGTTTCCTGTTCTGGTTTTATTAATGGTATCCAATACATTCTCCAGGGCATCAGGGGTGTGGGCATAATCTACAATTCCCACTACACCCTTATCCGATCGGAGGTATTCAAATCTTCCACGTACAGCATTTAAGTTGCTTAAATGGGTAATGATTTCATGCTTTTCTTTGCCCAACAAAGTGGCAATGCCATATACAGCCAATAAATTATAGGCATTAAAATTACCTACCAATTTAAACCAAGCTTCTTCACCATCTATATTTAAAAGCATGCCATTAAAATCACTTTCAATGATTCTTGCTTTAAAGTCGGCCATCTGCTGCAAACCATAGCTATATCTGGCAGCACGGGAGTTTTGCAACATCACCATGCCGTTCTTATCATCCTTGTTTGTAAGCGCAAATGCGTCGGCGTTTACCTCATCAAACAATTGCTTCTTAGCTTTAATATATGCATCGAAGGTGTGGTGATAATCTAAATGGTCGTGTGTAATATTGGTAAATGCTACCCCTGCAAAGTGCAAATGCTTGATTCTATTTTGGTGGATGGCATGAGAACTGGCTTCCATAAAACAATAGGTACAACCAGCATCTACCATTTTTCTTAGCAAGGCATTTA
>CAYUDC010000090.1:0-7743 GCA_964443415.1 uncultured Chitinophaga sp.
CATAGGCAAAAAAACATAAAAGTATTTTGGTATCTAGATGGGGTATTTATTGGCACCACCAAAGAGTTTCATCAACTAGGAATTGCACCACCTAATGGCAGGCATATTTTGCTAGTTGAAGACGAGAACGGCGAGCGGATAGAGCTACCTTTTGAGGTGGTAAGGAATCATTAAGGCTTTATACCAACTTCTCTGTTAACTTGGCAATGGCTTTGGCAGCAGATTTATCTTCATACAATATCTGGTGTACCGTATCCATGATGGGCATTTTTATTTGTAGCTTTTCATTTAAATCGTGGATGGTAGCAGTGGCATAATATCCTTCTGCAATCATCTTCATTTCTAATTGTGCTGCTTTCACCGTATAACCTTTTCCAATCATGTTGCCAAAGGTTCTGTTGCGACTATGAACCGAGTAGCCAGTTACCAATAAATCTCCAAGATAAGCGCTATGGTTAATTTTACGGTCGGCATCGGTGAGGTTTCTTAAGAAGCGTTTCATCTCGCGAATGCTATTGCTCATGAGCACCGCTTGAAAGTTATCACCATAGCCCAAACCATGACATATACCTGCAGCTACCGCATAAATGTTTTTTAAAACTGCGCCATACTCAGTACCCCTTACATCCATAGACACCACTGTTTTTATATACCTGCAAGCTAATTGGGCAGCAAACTGACGCGCTAAATCTTGGTTCAACCCGGCAATGGTGAGGTAGGATAGTTTTTCATTGGCAACCTCTTCTGCATGGCAGGGCCCTGATATCACCAGTACATCCTTTTCAGAAATGCCATAATGTTCTGTAAAGTAATCGCCAACAATTTGCCTGGTGCTTGGCACTAACCCTTTGATGGCAGAGATGATTACTTTTCCTTGAAACAACTCTTTGGGGATGTCGGCCAATGACTTTTCTAGAAAGGCGGCAGGGATGGCAATTAACAAAGCATCTGCTTGTTCTATAACAGTTGCTAGTTCATGAGTTACTGTAATTAAATCTGGATGAATTTCTATGGAACTGATATAATCTGGATTATGTCTATTTTGGTTGATATAGTTCGCTTTTTCTTCGGAGCGTACCCACCAATATAATTGCTTAATTTCTGCATCAGGCAAGGCTCTATGCTCGCAAAGTATCTTTACCAAAGCGGTTGCCCAACTACCACCACCAATTACTGCAATCCTTTCTAGTCTGTTCATGCTGCAAAATAATTATTTGTAGATGAAGTAAAAATATATTCTTGGTCAACTTTGTGAGGGAAGGCAGGCAGAGGGAGTAAACGCAGATGACGCAGAGGGAACAAAATCTTCCCTAACCCATCCTACTTACTGGATTTGATTTCTCTCTCCTCTTCCAAAATTCTGCACTACCCAATACTTTTGTTTTATGACCGAAAACGAAATCTCCTACCTGATTAGAAAGTGCATCTTTAGAGTGTATAACAACCTTGCTAAATACTCGACGTACATCATAAGCAACTTGTTACCTACCTTAAACTTACCAATCTAAAATTAGGCTTACTTGTAAACTTTAACACTGATCAAATTTCAAAAGCCATCTTTAGAAAAGTAAATGGTTTGTAGTTAAACTAAACCCACAAAAAAAGCGACCCTGTTTCCAAGATCGCTTTCTTTATATTAGTTTCAATTATCCTTCTGAGCTTGGGTTGGCTCCTGGCTCTGATGGACGCGGTGGTCTTGGACCTCTATCCCTGTTGCCACCATCACGGTTGCCATCTCTTGGGCCTCTGTCTCTAAATCCACCTCTATCGCCCCCTCTGTCTCCATCACGTGGAGGTCTGTTTTCTCTTGGCGCTGGCTCAACATAGCCTTCTGGCTTAGGTAACAATACCTTTCTGCTTAATTTAAGCTTGCCAGTTTTCTTATCTACTTCAATTAGCTTCACACGAATTTGGTCGCCTACATTTAACACACCTTCCATGGTGGCTAACCTGTTCCATCCAATTTCGCTGATATGCAATAAACCATCCTTGCCTGGCATAATTTCTACGAAGGCGCCAAAGTCTACAATCGACTTTACCTTGCCTTCATATTCTTCGCCAACTTCTGGCACAGCCACAATGGCTTTTACCATCGATACTGCCTTGCGCATGCTCTCTCCATTGTTAGAGGCAATCTCTACAATACCTGTATTGCCTTCTTCTGTGATAGAGATCACTGCTCCCGATTCTTTTTGAATACCTTGGATAATCTTACCACCTGGTCCAATTACTGCACCAATAAAATCTTTGTCGATGATAATGGTTTCGATACGTGGCGCATTTGGCTTGTAATCTGCATTTGGTTCAGCAATGGTCTTATTCATTTCATTCATGATATGCAACCTGCCTGCTTTCGCTTGGTTTAAGGCTTCTTCTACCATTTCCCAACGAAGGCCATTAATCTTAATGTCCATTTGGCAAGCAACAATACCTTTGCTGGTACCAATTACTTTAAAGTCCATATCTCCTAAGTGATCTTCATCTCCAAGGATATCCGATAAAATAGCATACTTACCTGTGCTCTCATCGCTAATCAAGCCCATGGCTATACCACTCACCGCGCCAGTAATTTTGATACCAGCATCCATCAATGCCAAAGAACCGGCACAAACCGTTGCCATAGATGAAGAACCATTAGACTCTAAAATATCTGATACTATCCTTACAGTATAGGGGTTAACAGGTGCTCCTGGTAATACCCTTTTTAAACCTCTTAAGGCTAAGTTACCATGCCCTATTTCTCTACGGCCCGGACCTCTATTAGGTTTTACTTCGCCTGTTGAGAAAGAAGGGAAATTATAATGCAACAAAAATTTAGCATACCCTTCATTCATAGGGCTGTCTAGCATTTGCTCATCCAATTTTGTACCTAAAGTTACAGTGGTTAATGATTGGGTTTCGCCACGGGTAAAGATGGCAGAACCATGTGCTCCAGGTAAATAACCTACTTCGCTCCAAATAGGTCTAACTTGGTCTAAGCTTCTACCATCTAAGCGGGTTCTATCGTTGATAATCATCGCACGAACTGCATCATACTCTACATCATGAAAGTATTTGTTCATTAAAAACTTGTCAACTTCAGTACCTTCTGGTAAAGATGCCACAAATTCTGCTCTAATAGCTTTAAAACCTGCAGAGCGTTCTGCCTTGCCTAATTGCGCTTTGGCTACTGCATAAATCTTATCGTAGGCAAAAGCATGAATGGCAGCTTGTAGCTCTGGGTTGCTACGCTCGTGGTTGTATTCGCGGGCAGGCTTTCTACCTCCCAATAAATCTGCTAGTTCCCATTGTGCTTTAATTTGTTGTTTGATGGCTTCATGGGCATGCTTCAATGCTTCTAACATATCTGCTTCACTTACCTCTGCACATTCGCCTTCCACCATGTTAAGGTCTCTTTCGGTACCTGCTACAATCAGGTCGATGTCTGCACGGTCTAACTCATCTTTGTATGGGTTGATCACAAATTTACCGTCAACGCGGGCTACCCTAACTTCAGAAATGGGTCCGTTAAACGGAATATCACTTACCATTAAAGCAGCAGAGGCAGCTAATCCTACCAAAGCGTCTGGCATAATGTTCTTGTCAGATGAAATAAGGGTTAAGCTTACTTGGGTATCTGCATGGTAATTCTCTGGAAAAAGCGGACGAAGCGCACGGTCTACAATTCTGCTTACCAATACCTCATAATCACTTAGCTTGGCTTCGCGTTTATGAAAACTTCCTGGGATTCTTCCTACAGAAGCAAATTTCTCTTGATAATCCACTGTGAGTGGCATAAAATCCACATCTTCTTTGGCCTCCTTGGCCGAAACTACGGTGGCCAAAATCATGGTATCACCTTGTTTCACTACTACGGCACCATCGGCCTGACGGGCCAAACGCCCGGTTTCGATGGAAATCTCTTTTCCACCTGTTTCAAATGTTTTAATTGTTGCTTTTGACATATTCTTGTCGTGTGTTATCGTTAAGATATAAAAATAAAGGGACAGCACCGTTTGGCCTGCCCCTTTTCCAATAAATTATAATACAGCTCGAAAGCTAGATTATTTACGTAGTCCTAATTCTTTAATAATAGCCCTGTAGCGAAAAACGTCTTTGCGCTCCAAGTAGTTTAATAAAGAACGTCTTTTACCTACTAACTTCACTAGACTTAACTCAGCTGAGTGGTCTTGCTTGTTTAGTTTTAGGTGTTCAGTAATGTGGTTGATCCTCTCTGTAAACAGAGCGATCTGACTCTCAGCAGAACCTGTGTCGGTTTTCGACTTAGCTCTACCGTGCGCTTCGAAGATTTCTTGCTTCTTCTCTGTAGTCAAATGCATGATTGATAATTATTTAATGTTAAACGAGGGGCAAATATAAGATTTGGTTCTGAGATTTCTATCACCTGCCCAAAAATTTCCTGCTAGGCTGCTTCTATTGCCTGTCTCAAGGGCAGAATCATTTTATATGTTTCATAAAATGGCCAAATGCTTTAGACAAACTAGCCACTTCCCCCAAGATTCCCCAGCCAATTTTAGGGTCGCCGTGGTCTAGCAAGGCCGACAGCTCTAAGCGAACCTTTGCATTGTGAGGCCTCAGCAAAGTATGCAACAATATAGATTGTTCTGGTGCAATCACCTTGTCTTCTTTGCCATGAATGATGCTCACAGGGCAGTGAAGGTATTGGGTATGTTTAGAGACATCTAATTGATGCTTCCACGTTTCAAATTGCTCGATATAGGTGTATGATTCTAACAGTTTTTCATTTCTAAAAGCAGCGTCTGTGCATATTTTTTGATAGGCAAGGGCTGTTTCTGGGCTTACTTCTTTTAGTAATTGGGGGAGTTGGGGGTCTTTGCGTCTAAGGCCATTGTCTTCTAAAGCGGTTTGAACCAAAGCCTCCATGCCGGGGTAGCCAGACATATACTTGCCCAAAAAATTCTTCATAAGAATGTGCATGCCATAATCATCTTCGTTGTTTTCATTGGCTAGGGCAAATGCGATGGTCGACTCAAATTCGCAAAAGCTGCCTAATAAACAAAGAGACGAAACCCTGTCTTTGGGCAGTTGTGCTATGGCCAAAGAGGCAATTCCGGCCGTAAAAGATGGCGCAAAAACCGCTGGGGCAAATCCATGAGGGTTTAAAGATTTGTCTTTGGCAATGGCCTCAATCACTTCCTTTACTTCTTCTACCCCCGTAGGATGAATGCGCAAAGCATCAATGGTGTTTATTTTGGGCGTTATCACTCTATAACCTAACCTAGCAAAGGCATTATTCACCACAGCCATTCTTTGGTCGCGGTAACCAACAATGGCAAAACCCGTAAAGGTAATAATTAGACCCTTTTCTTTTCCTTTAGGAAGATAAACAATGGCTGGCGTTTCTCTATCGGGTAATGTTAAAACAGTATCTGCACCGAGTTGGGTGTTTTTTAGAAAGGCAGTATAAATGATAAATTGAAATCCTGGCAGGAGATTCTTCAATGGGTTAAGAGCTAAAAATAATAAAATAAGTGACTTAACAAGAATAGTGAAATATTACCTTAACCTATAAATAGCTAATGTAAAATTAACAGCAACCGATTGCGGCAGAGTAGGGTCAAACCGAGAAAAAATAAGTGCGTTGGGAAATAAGTTGTATATATTCTTGTTTTTGTTGCTCACCCAAAAACGATTGATCAATGATTTCAACTGCATTTGGTAGCCATTTTTCTAAACGTTTATAAACTCCTAAAATTTGCTTTTGGTTGAGTTGTAAACCTAGCCCTAATTGGTCGAAGTATTTTCTACTGAAATTCTCCTTTTTGCCACCAATCATTAAGGCAATATCTTCTTTGTCTTTAGGCAAGACTAGTTTTACATTCAATAAATCATAAAAGGGAGAAAGAACCCAACCCATATTTGTATGCAACATGGAGAAGTTTTTTAAGTGCATATCATTGTTGCCAATCACATGGTTAAATACGGTAACCTCAAAAAATCTATATTTATCTAATAAGGTATTGGCAGATAAGGAGCCAATGGTTTTGCCTAATAATTCCATGGTGCCCATATATTTGTTGCTTAGCTCCAAAATTTGAAGGAAATCTATCATATGATTTTTGGAACCATCTATATTTCTATCAATTCTTTTGGTAAGGTAACAAAGTTCGCCCGAGGCTAAACGAATCATAATCATTGGCACAACGTTAATCTTAAATAAGGTGGCCAACTTCATAGATAAATGTTCGTTTTCGGGCATTTTTAAATAAACATTATTCTGGGGCTTTAAAATATACTTTCCCTCTAAGGCGTCTAAGATGGTTAGTCGCTCAATTGGCCCATTGCCTAGAATATCTTTTACAGACCCAACAGATAATTTTGGTTGAACCCCAGTAATTGTAATGGATAATTTGGCAGCCTCTTTGGCTAATTGCTCTATTTCTGAAAGCCTATAAGGAAGGATTGGCGCTTGTTTATGACCAAAGAATAATTGGGCGCATTTGGCATGATAATCTGTATCATTTGCTGCCAAAGGCTGATAACAAGATAAACATTTAGTCATTTGTACTCGAAATCAATGGTTCAACACTTACTGCTCCTATGGCATTTTTACAACAGGCAAGCAGCAATCCCATCCGATCGTTTTTAGGAATACGCCAGCTTTCTGATGCAATATTCAATAACCAACCTTCTGGAATTAAACCGTCAAAAAATGGAAAAAGCCTATTGCTTTTATAAGCGATGTTGGTTACAGGCATCTTAAAGGTGATAAATTGATTTGGGTAGGCTAACACATAGTCGTCATCATATTTAAATTCATAGTTGCCAAGGTCGTCTTCAGTTAAAATACCTGCCTTAACATGATTGTATTTAATGATTGCTTGTCTCATTGCTTTCTTTAATTGGACCGAGGGTGTGACCAAACAAGTTTAAAACATGGTTAACCTTTACCAAGCTAAGATTTTCTTTGCCTTGCTCAATTTTACGAATGACTGTTAAAGCCACCCCAGCTCTTTCTGCAAATTCTTCCTGGCTAAGATTCAATAGCTTTCTTCTACTTTTTACAAATTCAGATAATACACTCATTTATTATATGCATTTGCATACAAAAGTAGTTTTTTTAATTAAATTATATGCAAAAAGATATAATTTTGGTTTTTTATTCTAATTTATATGTATTTGCATATACATATAAATCAATCGGGTTGAACCAAAACCGAGAATAGCTTATAAGTATGAGTATTTTTTCTTGCATACTAAAAGTTAATTACTGTTTCACCCATTTGCTTCTAAAGGTGTTTCCATAAATATCTACCATTTGCAAAAAATAAACACCTTCCGATAAATCACTGCAATCTAATTGGTGCGTGCCTTTAGGATATTGAAGGTGAATCTCCTTTGCTTTCTTGCCCAAGCCATCTACCAAGGTAATTTCTTGGAGCCATACGCTTGGAGAATGAACGGTAAATAAACCATTACTTGGGTTAGGGTAAACTTTAATTTCAGGTCGCTCTTTGAGTTTATCCTCAAGTCCTATTGGAATAATGACCATTGTTCTGTGATAAGCATAATTTTGCAATGAATCCTCGGGGTAACAGGCGCTGATTGGTTCAACCCGTAGCATAAACTCATATACATTACTCATTTGAATCTCGGTTCTGTTGATGCTATCAAATATTTCGGCTTTAAAGTTTGTTTGAGGTGCAAGAAAGGGAATATTCAATATAACGATCGAGTCGATTGGAGAATAACTTTGCCATTGAGGTTGGCTGTATAGGGGCG
>CAYUDC010000090.1:7843-11051 GCA_964443415.1 uncultured Chitinophaga sp.
ATAGTATGAGCCGGGATATACCAAAACCCCAATGTTGGATAAAGCTTGGTCTGAATCATACAAGCAATTGCCATTTAAATCTTTAAATAGTTGTCCTTGTAAGGTATTGGTGTATGCTGCTTGATAGGAGGTATCGTTGATGCAAATGAGGTATTCTACCTGCTTATCTTGATGGTATAGGAGGTTATTTTCTAGGAGTGAATAAAAGGTTTTACAACTTATAAATGATACTCCTTTTGGGTTGGTGTATAAATGGGTATAATATCCCATGTGATAGGGTTTTGAGGCCCATTCAAGTTGTCCATTTAAAGGATTGGTTTTAATAAGTAAACTATTTTCTCCCTTACCATAAAATTTGAGTTGGTTAAAGGACATAGAATCGTTAAAGGATAGAAGCAAATAATTAGAAGAGCCATTATTGATCAGGTGTGAGATGCCACCATTTGTGATGTCTTTAGACCATAGGAGGTTTCCAAGGCTATTATACTTTACCAGTGCGCGGCCTCCCCAATAAATATTGTTTTGACGGTCGCAAGCGATGGTTGGAATAAAATTTAAGGTATCGATGCGATTGGCCCAATAATAATCTCCATTGCTAGCGTATTTGGCTAAGAACCCATTTGAAGTGGAGGAATTGCTTAGCCGCAAGGTGTCTATTTGGTTAAAGACCATATAATCTGTTGACCCAAGGTTAGTAGAAAAGCTGCCAGCCATTATAATAGCGCCTGCTTCATCTGTGGTTAACTTTAGAGAGGTGACTCTACAAGGGTATTTTCCATAAATTTGTTTTACCCATATGGCGAGGCCGTCAGACGCATTTAATTTAGCTATAAACGGAAAGTCGTCATTAGCACTTAGCTCAAAACTGTCTATGTTGTTAGTGCCATTATTTTGTCCTATAACCACAATATCTTGATGTTTGTCTATAGCAAAACTTAAATTTCTAATTTGGTTGTCGGTGGTTGGATTGTTTTGGAACAACTTATGCCAAAGGAGGTTTAAATTAGCATCTAATTTTAATATCAGATACGAGAAAATTCGTATGTCGGTGTAGATGGTTACAGAGTCGATGATAATGTTGCCGCTGGTTCTGGCTAATACATAAATATTGCCAGCGGTGTCTATTTGCAATTGCTCTGGCAACAAGGAACCACCGCCCGAGTCGGACCATATCCTCAATAACTCGCCATACGAATTATACTTAGAGATAAAAGAATGGCTGTTGCTTTTATAGGGTGCGCTGTTAGCAAGCAGGGGAATGGTATCTAATAAGTTTGCACCATAACAGTTTCCGGCTACATAAAAGTGATCATTTGCACCATAGGCTCCGATAAAATCAAAGTCTAAGGAGTATTTCTCTGCGTTCTTAATTTGTTTAGTGAAAATGAGGTCTTGCGCAGAACAAAAATGGCAAAAGGCAAATAATAGTAAGGTAAGTTTAAGGTGTTTCATGGTTTAAAATAGAGGCTAATAGCTTTTCAACTTTAGCCAATTTATTGGAAGCAAGATACTAAATTAAATAAAATAAAACCCATCATATAGTTATAGAAAGAGGGATTTAATTGTTGGAAGTATAGGCTCAAAACAGTAGTTAAAGTAAATTCCCAAGATACATTTTCCTTTAGAGGCTACCAATATCAGAATTATCCTTTAAATTTGATAAGCCGCAAACCCAGAGGAAGCCACTTATGAAAGCAATACAGTTTATTTTTTTTATAACCATGCTATTTGCATGTAAAAAAAATGAACCAATGGATGCCAACAAGCATTCGTTACCACCTCCTACACGCGATACCACTATCAATTACGTGTACGACGCACCTGATCATCTCAAAGCCATGTTCTCTAAATTGCCTCGTGAGGGAGAAAAAAGCATGATCGTTAAAACATACTCTCATAATGGTCTCACCGAATCCTTCATCATATCAGGCGAAAGGCGGTATCTTGGGGGGAAATTTCAAGGTAATATTGATGGACCCGATACTAATACCTATTATTATATGCTCAATTACCATTATAGGTCATCACTGTATGGGTTTAATTTCACTATTTCTCAAGGGTACTTGTGGGCAATAGATTATTGCTTTAATTTCATAAAAAAACCAGGCTTTAGATATAACGCTCCATGGGTTACCGATTCGGCGTTTTGGGGAGTAGGCGCACCAAACTTTATGCTTCGTTTTGTAGCAGATTCTGGTGTTAACAATCATCTAAGTTTTCCGCAAAGTGATGAAGTATCAAGGAGTTTAATCAGCTGCCATGACTGTTTTACCGAAATAGGGAATTACCAGGTAAGGGGCAGAAGTTATGCCCATGTGTATCGCTTTAAAAATGATATCCAGATCCAACAAGGAAGTTCTTTTAACCCTTACTTTTTATGGATTGACAGAGATTATGGTATTATTCAGTTTCAATTAAAAGATTCAACCGTATGGAATTTTGATTATCCCTGATATGATGAGATTATTGATGGTATTCGTTTTATTGATTACTGCCTGTAGCAGGTATGAAGGAGAATCTTATGATCCTTGTAGTAATTATCCCTATTATAACACCTTCAAAGGAAAAAATTTAGGATTACTTCAATTAAACGACTCATCTGCTCGATGGGTGTATTTTGATACTTTACAAAGCATTAGTTTTATCAATTCAAATAATTTCAGGACTAATTTTGTTTATAGTCATACAGAAGTAAGCCAATTAGAACAGTTGCTTAAACATAGAGATTCTATTGGCGGGCCCCCTTGTAAATTTCGCTACAAGATAAATGACTATTTCTTTGCACAAAAACAAATTGTTAATTATCGGTCTACCAACCTAGGACTTACTTTTGCTTATATCAGAAGAAGCATCCTTGATAGTATCTCAGCCGACAGCTTAAAGTTGTTATATGGGATTGATAATTTTAGTTTGATGATGAACAAGGTAGAATTCAAATTTCCATTTAATTATAAAACCACCTTAGACAATTGCATCCTTCATGATACATTAACCTTAGGAAAGGTAACTTACAAAGATTTGTATGAATCCTACATCGATTCTGCAATGATTGATACCAATATTGTAAATGTAACGGGGGTATATTACAGTAAAACTCATGGCTTGGTTGGCTTCTATTTGAGCAATAAAGAGTATTGGTATAAAGATTAATGACAATGATATCAGGGTATCCTGCCAACAATCAAAAATTCCTATGGCTATTTCTACT
>CAYUDC010000091.1:0-10834 GCA_964443415.1 uncultured Chitinophaga sp.
ATGGACGAATATTGTTTTGGAGACCACATGCTTATTTGCCCAGTGTTGAACCCAGGCGCCAACGAAAGAGTAGTATATATCCCAAGAGGCACTTGGTATCATTTATGGAACGACAGCGAATACAAAGGCGGCAAAGAATACACTGTTACTTGCCCTATTGATAGAATCCCTGTTTTTGTAAGAGCAGGTGCTGTGATTCCATACTACCCTAAAATGCAATATGTGGGCGAATTTGAGGTAACAGAGATTACCTTAAATGTGTATTATACCAAAGAAGAAAATGTATTGAGTGTAATGTACGAAGATGCAGGAGACAACTACGGCTACAAAGCAGGCATCTTTAACCACAACCGTTTTTATGTGTCGGGGAATGCCAAGAATTTAATCTTAACGCATATCTTAGAAGAAGGCAATTACGATTCGCCCTGCAAAAACTTTAAAGTAGTATTTCATGGCTTACCATTTGATTGCAAGGAAGCTATTGTAGATGGAAAAAGTATGAAGTTAACAGAAAAACATTACGCGGTTGGCACAGTAAAGTTTAAAGTAGACAAAGGCTTTCAAAGGATTATTTTAAGATAATCCTTATGGCTTTTTCTTTTTGTCTTTACCTCCAAACACACTCACATTAACATAGCGTTTAGGATTTTCTTTGAGGTCTTTTAACAGCGCATTTAAAGACTCTGTAGTTTGGGTGAGGTTGTTATAAAGGGCCTCGTCTTTTAGCAATTTACCCGCTGTGCCTTTTCCATCGTTGAGGTTGGCAGAGAGTTGAGCCAACTCGGCACTGGTTTTATTTAACTGCTCTATGGTTGACTTAAGCGGTGCATTGGCCAGAGAATCGCTCAATTGATTCATGTTTTTTAAAGACGCCGCGATGTCTTGATTGCTCTTGCGAATATTGCCTGTAATAGATTCTAAGTTATCGGCCATGCGGTTGGCGTTTCCCTCTTGCGATTTTACTACACGGTTAAGGGTGGCCGACATTTCGTTGAGGTTTTTCATGATAGCCGCCAGGTCTTTGGTGGAGGCAGAAAGGTTTTGAGTTCCGCCTTGATCCAACACTTTTTCGAGCTCAGCCAACACATGGTCTAAAGATACCAATACATTTTCGGTTTTATTTTTAACCGGTGTAATCATTTCGGAGATAGAAGCCGAAAGAGTAGATTCGATGCTGCCAATCAGCGTGTCTTTAGACTTAATTGGGTCAACCAAACTTGGGATGATCAAAGAAATGGCTTTGCCACCCAATAAATCCATGCTTACGATTCTGGCTTCTGAGCTTCTGCTCAATTGAATTTTCTTGTCGATATTTAAGGTAACAAGGATTAGGTTAGCACTATCGGTTCTAAACAGCTCGAGCTTTTCTACCTGCCCCACTTTTAATCCTTTGAAATAAATGGGCGTTGATTTTACCACCCCATCAATTTTATTGTAAACTACATAATAGGTTACCAAGGGCGAAAATATTTTTTTACCCCTAAGGAAGTTATATCCAAAATACAACGCCGCTAAAGAAACGGCTGCAAACAATCCAATTTTTGCTTCTCTTGAGATTTTCAAAACTGCTACTTTTTTTGTCAAAAATAGGAAAATTATCTTCCTATACTATATTACTTTGGAGCGACAGGGGTTTCGAATGACTTTTTGTACTCTACAACAGCGGTGGCGAGGGCATTTGCCATTTCTTCTACCCCTGCGGTGCTGTTTAGGTATTCGCGGTCTTTGGTATTAGAAATAAATCCCGATTCTACTAAAATACTTGGCATACCGGTTTTCCATAGCACCACAAAACCCGCTTGCTTTACGCCTCTGCTAGGCCTGTTAATGCCTTTAGATATTTGATGCTCTACTTTGGCTGCCAGCTTAATGCTTTGTTCCATGTACGCATTTTGGTAAAGAGAAAAATAAATATGCGACTCAGGCGAATTGGGATCGAAACCCTCGTAGCGCTGCTGATAATCATTTTCTAACAGTAGCACTTCGTTTTCTCTTTTAGCCACCTCCAGATTGTCTTCTGCTTTGTGCAAACCCATGGCAAAAGTTTCGGTACCTAGGATGGCAGTGTTGGCATGGGAGTTACAATGCAGGGAGATAAATAAATCGGCAGCATTTTTATTGGCAATGCCAGCACGTTCCCAAAGTGGAATAAATTTATCGGTACTTCGGGTATAAATCACTTTTACATCTGGCAAAAGGGCTTGAATTTTTTTTCCGAAAGCCAAAGACAAACTTAAGGTGATGTCTTTTTCTTTCACGCCATTGCTCATAGAGCCGGGGTCGTTGCCGCCATGGCCAGCATCTATGACAATGGTAGAAATGGTTTTCTTGAGACCTGATGGCTTAAAGGCTGAACCGATATACACCAAAATAAAAAGCAGAAAGAACGGCACAATTTTTTCGTAGTTCAGAAATTGCCTTCCTTTAATTAGCTTTGCCCACCACATTGAATAATTTTGTTCCATATCATTTAAGCTCATTTTCATTTGAAAGCCGATGCCGGTTGTTACTGTTCGTTTTTTTATGGCTAGGTGGTGTTTTTTCAACGTATGCAGCAGCCTTCAATTCGCATACAAAATTAGTTAATACAACCTCCTTTTCAACAAAACATCCAAACAGCGCAGCAGAAGAGTCCTATAAATCAAACACCTACCTTAACCCAGACACCAATCTTGTCTTGGCTAAGGCCAGTGAAGACTCTTTGGCCTTAGATAGCAATTATTTGCCAAGGACTAAATCTGCCATTAAAACTAAAATCAAATACAACGCCAAAGATTCTATTGTGTATAGTGCCGACGAGAAAACAGCGGCCTTATATAAAGATGCATCCATCAATTATGGAGAGTATGATATGAAATCGGCTCGGATTAAAATTAACCTCGACCAAAAGCTCATCAACGCTACTGGCGAGTTGGATTCGGCAGGCAAATTGAGCAACACCCCTGTTTTTAAGCAGGGTTCAGACGAATATAAAATAGAGGAAGTTACCTTTAACTACGATACCAAACGAGGCCTCATGCGGGTGTTTAGAACCCAAGAAGGCGATGGCTTTATTAAAGGAGAAAAGGTAAAGCGAGATGAGCATAACAACTTCTTTATCAGGGATAGTTACTATACCACTTGCGATTTAGACCACCCGCATTTTAGCATTAAAGCCAATAAGCTCAAGGTAATTCCGGGTTCTAAAGTAATTACAGGGGCTGCCAACCTAAGTATTGGCGGTATTTCTACTCCTATCGTATTACCATTTGGTTTGTTTCCACTCAAGCGCGGACAACAAAGCGGTATCATTATTCCATCTTACGGAAATGCCCTTGGAAGAGGCTACTTTTTAAGACAAGGTGGATATTATTTTGGATTAGGAGAAAAAATCGACCTGGCTGTATTGGGAGATATTTTTGCCAATGGTAGCTGGCAACTGGGCATGCGTAGCAATTATATTGTACGCTATCGCTTTAATGGTAACTTCTCTGCCAACTACGCATTTAACAAAAATGGCTTGCCAGAAGATAGAAACTTCCAAAAGTTTAACACCTTTAACATCCGTTGGACCCATGGCATGGATGCCAAGGCCCGCCCAGGTAGCTCATTTAGAGCCGATGTTAACTTGGCCGGTAATCAATACCTCGCCTTTAATACCTATAACAACAACAACAATACAGCCTTTCAAAACAATATTAACTCCTCGGTAAACTATAGCCAATCTTTTGCGCGTGGCAAATACAATTTAAATACGTCGGCACGTGCCTCGCAAAACATGGCTACCAGAGAAATCAGTGTTACCTTACCCGATCTTACTTTTACGGTTCCATCGTTTCAACCCTTTAAACCTAGGTGGAAGCCTACTGCCGACAAATGGTATGAGAAAACCAGTGTGAATTATACTGGTCAGTTTCAGAATATCATCAATACCAAAGACACCTTACTGTTTAAGCCAAGAAATTCGGAGGATAGCAAAAGTTACTTTGACAGCATCATGCGCAATGGCTTTAGACACAGCGCTTCTATTCAGAATTCGTTTAACCTTTTTAAACACTACACCCTTTCGGTGGGGGCAGATTACAATGAGGTATGGGTACTTAAAACCATTGATAAATCTTATGACTCTATTAACAAAAGGGTGATTACCGAAAGAAACAGTGGATTTGATAGGTTTAACCAATACTCTTTTAGAAGTGGACTAAACACCCGTTTTTACGGAATGGTTCAATTTAAAAAAGGCAGGCTCATGGCTATCCGACATGTGATAAACCCAGATGTAAGCTTTAGCTATACGCCCGATTTTGCCAACGCACGTTATGGGTATTTTCAGTCGGTTCAAACCGATTCTTTAGGAAATCAGCAAGAATACACCCGTTTTGAAGGCTCCCTTTATGGCAGCCCTGGCAGAGGCCGACAAGGCAATATTAACTTTGGCATAGACAACAACTTCGAGATAAAGTGGAAGAAGGGCAAAGACACCTCGGAGAAGGTAGAAAAAGTTAAAATCTTCGAAAGCATCAGGTTAGGTGGCTCCTACAATATTTTTGCCGACTCCCTTAAACTCAGTATCATTCCCATTAGCTGGCGTACCACTTTATTTAAGAGCATCAGTTTAGTTGGTGGCGCTTCTCTCGACCCCTATGTCAATGAAGTGATTACCACCGAAACAGGTGGCAAGTTTTACCGCAGGGTGAATAGATTTTATGCCAGCGAACAAGGCTCTTTGGGCAGAATAACCAATGCTAATATGGGTATCACGGCAGGTATTACCCCACAAATGTTTAAAGGTAAAACGCAAGAAAGAAGCGAGGCACGAAAGAAAGAGATGTCTAAACTAAACTTTACAGAGCCCGCTATCGACTGGGCACTTAATTTTAGTTATACCATTAACTACAACCACAGTGCCTTGATTGTAGAAAATGGCAAGCCATATATTCAAACTTTATCGTTTAACGGAAAGCTCAACCCAACCAAAAACTGGGCTATCGACTTTAACTCGGGTTATGATTTTACCAGTAAGCGTGTTTCTCACTTGGGCATCGATCTTCGTAGGGATTTACATTGCTGGCAGTTTACCTTTAGCTGGACGCCTCTTTCTGCCTTTGGCACCCAATACTTTATTTTTAACATTCAGGTGAAATCTCCAACCTTACAAGATTTAAAAATCCCTAAACGTAAAGATTGGTTCGACAACCGACGCATATAAATTATTCTATAGATTTCCTTTAATTTGAACCCAAAATAAACACAACATGAAATACGTAGCACTCAACGACCTCCACGTTTCTTTAGGAGCTAAGATGATTGAATTTGCAGGTTATAATATGCCTGTTTTATATAACAACCTTATCCAAGAACACTTGGCAGTGCGCAATGGCGTAGGAGTTTTTGATGTGAGCCACATGGGAGAGTTTATGTTAAAAGGAGAGAAAGCCTTAGACCTAATTCAGTTGGTTACTTCGAATGATGCCTCTAAACTTACCGATGGAAAAGTTCAATACAGCTGTTTACCTAACGACAAGGGCGGTATTGTAGACGATTTATTGGTGTACCGTTATAGCGCTACAGAATACTATTTGGTAGTGAATGCCAGCAATATCGAAAAAGATTGGAATTGGATTAGCCAACACAACACTTTTGGTGTAGAGATGGTGAACATGAGCGATGACCTTAGCTTGCTTGCTGTTCAAGGCCCAGACGCCATTAAGGTGATTCAAAAACTTACTGAGGTGAATCTGGCTCCAATGGAATATTACACCTTTACCAGTGGAACTGTGGCAGGTTGCGAAGATGTGATTATTTCTAATACAGGATATACTGGTGCAGGTGGATTTGAATTATATGTATGGAACAAAGATGCTCGCAAACTGTGGGATGCTTTGTTTGAGGCAGGCAAAGAATTTGGCATTACGCCATGCGGTTTAGGTGCCAGAGATACCCTGCGTTTAGAAAAAGGTTTTTGCTTATATGGCAACGACATCAACGACGAAACTTCTCCTATTGAAGCAGGATTAGGATGGATTACTAAATTCACTAAACCATTTATCAACCACGAGCACCACAAAGCCATTAAAGACAATGGACCAAGCAAGAAGTTAGTTGGCTTTGAAATGGTAGACCGTGGCATTCCACGCCAGCATTATGCCATTAAAGATGCAGCAGGCAATGTAATTGGCGAAGTAACCTCTGGAACGCAATCACCATCATTAAACAAAGCCATTGGTTTAGGCTATGTAAATGCCTCGCACAGCAAGGTGGATAGCGAAATTTTTATAGACATTAGAGGCAACGCCATTAAAGCTAAAGTAGTTAAAATTCCTTTCTTATAATGATTGCCGAAGTAGTTCACACCCCCGCCCTTTTGCCTTTATACGACCTTAAAGGCAAAGTGGTGGTGGTGATAGATATTTTAAGAGCCACCACGTCTATGTGTGTGGCTTTTAACACGGGTGTCAACAAAATTTTGCCTGTGGCACATCCAGACGAATGCCTGATGTTTAAGGAATTCGACTTTATTATTGCAGCCGAAAGAAACGCCGTAAAGGTGCCAGGCTTTGATATGGGCAACTCTCCTTTTGAATATGAGAATCCGTTTTTAGCTGGTAAAAATATTGCCTTTACTACCACCAATGGCACCAAAGCCATTAAGATGGCCAAAGCCATGAACCCGCATAGCATTTTCATTGGTTCTTTTTTGAACCTATCAGCACTTTGTAAGAAGATTAAAGAACAAGGAAAAGACCTTGTTTTGTTATGCTCTGGCTGGAAAGACAAATACAATATTGAAGATACTTTATTTGCTGGTGCGGTATTGTATCATTTAAAAGACAGCTTCGAAATGCCCGATGATGCTGCACTTTCTGCGTTAATGATGTATGAGCAACACCAAGATCACTTAGAGGCCTTGGTAAGAAAAAGTTCGCATGCCAACCGCTTTAAATTATTGCATTTGCAAACAGATGATGTAAGCTTTTGCCTACAACAAAGTATTTATTCTACTGTACCAGAAATGGATGGGGAATACTTGGTTTGTAAGAATTGAAATATAAAGCTAAAAACGATTACCAGCACCACGCCTATTAAGTTGTACCATAAAAAGGTGATGTTGGTAAAGAAGTAAAGGTACAATACAAAAGCTTCGGCCAAAACAGCGGCATAAAAGGCATTGCCCCCTTTGATAGACTTAAACATAAAGGCCACCAAAAATATCCCCAAGATAGTGCCGTAAAACAAAGAGCCCAACACATTTACAGCTTCTATTAAACTACCCAACTTATTGGCAAACATGGCTACCGCAATGGCAAATACGCCCCATAAAGCGGTGGCTACTTTAGATGCTTTTAAGTAGTGTGCATCGCTGGCTTCTTTTACAAAACTGCGTTTATAAATGTCTACCATGGTGCAAGAAGCCAAGGCATTAAGCTCGGCAGATTTACTTTGCATGGAGGCTGCAAAAATAACCGCTATCAATAAACCTATTAAACCATGTGGTAAGTAGTCTATCACATAGCGTAAAAAGATATAATTGGTATCGTCTGTTTCGGCTTTAGGGTCGTTAAGTTTCATGAGGTCGGTTGCCTGTTTCTTTAAGGCTTTTATCTCTATTTCGGTTTGAACCAACTCCGCCTGATGTTCTTTCATTTGCGCTTCATTGCCAGTCTCCAAGGCTTGGTTCAACCCGAAAGCTGCCACTTGCTTTTTGCCAGAAAGCGCTTGGTGCGATTGCTGGATTTGTTGCCAATCTGCAGCATACTTGCTTTGTTCTAACTTGTTAATTTCATTAGAGTTAAAAAATAAAGGGGCGGGTTTAAACTGGTAAAAGACAAATAGCAATACCCCTATCAGAAGGATAAAAAATTGCATAGGTACTTTTATCAAACCATTCATGAGTAAACCCATTCTGCTTTGCTTAAGGTCTTTGGCCCCAATATACCTAGACACCTGTGATTGGTCTGTACCAAAGTAAGATAAAGCCAGAAAGAAGCCACCAATTAAGCCGCTCCAGATATTGTACTTATTGCTAAAATCGAGTTCAAGATCAATGACATTCATCTTACCCAACTTACCGCCCATTTTAATGGCATCTGTAAATCCTACTTCTGCTGGCATTAAACTTACAATCATATACCCCGCAATAAACATCCCAATAAAGATGATGGTCATTTGTTGCAGATGGGTATAGCTAACGGCCTTAGACCCTCCTAACACTGTATATAATATTACAAAGGCGCCAATAAATAAATTGGTATAATAGATGTTCCAGCCCAACAATGCCGAAAGAATTAAGGCAGGTGCATATAAGGTTAAGCCAGAGGCAAGGCCACGTTGGGTTAAAAACAAAAAGGAGGTAAATACGCGTGTTTTTTGATCGAAACGTTGTTCAAGAAATTCGTAGGCCGTATAGATATTGAGTTTATGGTAAATAGGCAGAAAGAAGATACTTAATACCACCATGGCAATAGGTAAGCCAAAATAATACTGCACAAAACGCATTCCGTCTGTAAAGGCTTGGCCGGGTGCCGATAAAAAAGTGATGGCACTTGCTTGGGTGGCCATGATAGAAAGGCCTACCATAAACCAAGGGATATTGTTATCGCCTTTGAGGTAGGTATCAATGTTTTTTTGCCCACGGCTTTTCCAGATGCCGTAGCCCGAAATAAAAACCAAAGAAGCTATTAAAACTGCCCAATCTAGCCAACTCATGAGAAGTAGCGGGTTAGAAGGTAACCAATGACTATTTCCAAAAACAAACTGGCCAGTACAATCAAGTACCACCTATTGAGTGATTTATCAGTTTGATGCTCCGACGAAGGTTTAAAATTTACCACTTAAAAGTTTTTATAAATAATTTGTGAAACATCAAATATAATTGCCCTTTATTAACAATCCTATACAATGAAAAAAGTTGCTCTACTAGCTGTGAGTGTAGCCTTAAGTTTTTCGCTACTAGCACAGAACAAATCTAATCAGAATTGGTTTCACAAAGACCAACAAGCCGATGGCATCTGGGGTGTAAGCACAGAAAAGGCCTACAGCGAATTTAAACTGGTAGACAATGGCAAGCCTAAAGTGGTAGTTGCAGTGATAGATGCTGGAACAGACATCGATCATGAAGACCTTAAATCGGTGCTTTGGATCAACAAAAACGAAATTGCAGACAATGGCATAGACGATGATAAGAATGGATACATTGATGATATCTATGGTTGGAATTTTATTGGTGGCAAAGAAAAAAATGTGGGTGAAGACACTTACGAATCTACCCGCTTAGTAGTTTTGTATGAGAATAAAGCCAATCGCACTGCCGAAGAAGAGGCCATGTATCAAGCCGCTTTAAAACTTTATAATGCTTCTTTAAAAGAAACCGAAGAGCAAGTAAAGCAAATGAACACCTTGTTGGATGCCATTCAGGATGTTTTAAAGAAAACTGGCAAATCTAACCCAAGCCTCGACGATGTAAAAGCAGTAGAAGCTAAAAGCAAAGAAGAAAAGCTAGGCAAAATGTTATTGCAGTATGTGGTTCAAACAGGTGGTATGCTTAACTCTCCCATCATTAAATCTATCAAGGAGGGGCAAGAGCACTTTCAAGGGATATTAGAATATGGTTTAAACAAGAAATTTGAATCTCGCGGTATAGTGGGCGACAACTACAATGATGTAAAAGAAACAGGGTATGGTAACAACAGGGTAAACGGACCAAAAGCCGACCATGGCACGCATGTGGCGGGAATTATTGCAGCCGACAGAACCAACAAAAAAGGCATGATGGGCATTTGCCAAATGGCCGAAATTATGACCGTACGTTGTGTGCCTGATGGCGATGAGCGCGATAAAGACGTGGCCAATGCCATTAGATATGCAGCAGACAATGGTGCCAAGGTGGTAAACATGAGCTTTGGTAAAAAAATATCTCCTTATTCGGCAGTAGTGCAAGAGGCTATTTTATATGCGCAGAGCAAAGATGTATTGTTGATTCATGCCGCGGGTAACGAATCAGAGAATTTAGAGAAAGAAGTATTTTATCCGCAAGGATACATTGCAGCCACTGCACAAAACTATAGCCATTGGATTGAAGTTGGCGCTATGAGTGCCAAAGAAGGAAAAGGCAGAGTAGCCTCTTTCTCTAACTATGGTAAAACCCATGTAGATGTTTTTGCACCTGGCGTAGACATTTATTCATGCGTACCAGGCAGCGAGTACAAAAGCCAAAACGGAACCAGCATGGCAGCCCCAATGGTAGCGGGTATTGCTGCTGTGATTCGCCAAAACTACCCGAAGTTAACGGCAGAGCAAACCAAGAAAATTATTTTAATGAGTGCAGTGCCTTGTACAGAAAAAGTGATTATTCCGGGCACCAAAAAGAAAAGCAAGTTGGCTAAAATTAGCCGCACCGGTGGCATTGCCAATTTGTATACCGCCTTGGTATTAGCAGACAAGGTAAGCAAAGGTGAAGTAACACTTCCATAATCATGAAAAAGCTTATTGTATGGACATTACTTGGGTTAGGTTTGACCCTAGGATGCAATAAAAAAAATTGCAACAATACACCATGTACCGAGGAATATGCCATGATGATGGTGGAGTTAAGTGCTAGCAATAATCCTACTTTAAGCGGAATAAGAACCGAGAGCATCTTGCTAAAAAACAATATGGTTTTAGCGCAAGACAGCAGCAAAAGTGCTTTTCAAGGAAAGTACTTTACGCTGGCCACCGACTCACATTTAGAACTCCTTGGATACAACAGCAGAAATGCTGTTGTATTTAAGGTGTATCAGGCAGATTCGCTCATTTACACTGGTAATTATATGGTTGGCACAGACTGTTGCCATATTCGTTTAGATGAGGGCAAAGT
>CAYUDC010000092.1:0-245 GCA_964443415.1 uncultured Chitinophaga sp.
TATTTGCCACAGATAGGATTTCGTTTAAAGTGGAGTAATTTGAGGTTTAATAACATGCCCCAAATTATTTTTCATCATAGTGAAATCGGCATTGAATAATGATGCACTTTTGGTCAATTCCTTTTGAACCAAATACTTTATTTACCAATCTTTGCTCTCCAGAAATCCTTCTTGACCAGTACCCCTTTAACCCAAATTTTAATGATTCACGCTTACCGATACCTTAAAGTAGATACTGATTTTGC
>CAYUDC010000092.1:313-1878 GCA_964443415.1 uncultured Chitinophaga sp.
ACTTGCTACTAAATCTTTGTTGCCGCCTCTACCTTAGCATAAAATATTTTAAACTGCTCCCCTTCAAAAAAACCTTCGAGCTTAGATTTACGTTTCCATTGATTTAGGAAGTTTAACATGGTATTAGCCTTAGCTGCTGCGCTGCTTTGAGTGAGGTATACATCCAAAATTCCCAGAGCTTCCTTACTGATCACCTCACCTTGTTGCGATAAATACTTAAGATAAGCATTCATGATCGAGCGCTTGCCATAGGTAAACTTACCTAAGTTGGCTGCAAAAAATGCATTATAATTTATATTGAGCTGTTCCGCATAAATACCAGCTAGCGTTACAATCACCTCCTGGCTGTTTAACTGCTCAAAGCTTGCAAGCAAACCCAAAACAGAATCTGGTTGGTGCTCATACAAAATCTCAATGGCTGTTCTTAACACCCCATAACTTGGAGATTGTAAGGCTTTCCAAACCTCGTCTTTGTATTTTGCATATCCATACTTCTCTACCAATACCTCCAAAGCATCTGCTGCCAGTCCGTAATGTTCTTTTTGCTGTGCTAAAGCCAAAACCTGAGGTTCAAAAGCTTCAAATAGGCTGTCGGGCAATAAGCGCAAAGCACGTTGCTGGTAATACCAAGGCTTTTTTTGAAACAAAATTTTAGTAGCTTCTACCTTTCCCAGTCCAATAGCCTGGCGCGAATTGCTAAAATGTTGATATGCCCTATGAATGGGCGAAAAGGTTTGAGCTTGCTCTAATTGGGTTAACCACATGCTTTCATTCTTTTGCTCTATGAGTTTCATAGGTATTTCTCCTTGCGCATCGCAATACCAAGTGGCCAAGCTTGATTGAGCTGCCATAGGCAATACAAAAACCTGCTTCATTTGCCTTACATCTAAATCAATTGTTTGCTTGGTTTGATTTTGAAACACCAAGGTGATGGGTAATTTTAATTGAAACAATCCAAAGCTGCTGTCTTGCACTTGCGATACCGTTACCTCCAAATTTCCTGCAGCATTTTGGATCAAGCTAACCACAAACTCTGGATGCCCTTTGCTTAAGAACCATCGATTGAAAAACGGAATTAAATCTACTCCAGAGGCCTTTTCCATAGCCATTCTTAAATGGTGAATGTCAGTGGCGGTGTAGGCATTCTGACTTAAATACAATTTCATTCCTTTAAAAAAGGCAGAGTCGCCAATCACACTTCTTAAGTGGTGCAATATCCATGAACCTTTTTGGTAACTCACCACATCAAACATATCATCTGCATGGGCAAAATGTATGCGAACAGGTGATTCTTGATGCTTACTTTTTTGTCTTAAATAGGCCTCTAAATTTCTAACAAATTTCATGTCAGCTTCTTCTTTGCCAAGCGCAGCTTCAAAGTATAAATACTCACCATAAGTGGCAAAACTCTCGTTTAAGGGTAAATGCCCCCAGCTACGACTGGTCACCAAATCGCCAAACCAATGATGAAACAACTCATGGGCAATGATATCTTCTTGAGGGTAGTCTAAGATGCCCCTATCATCTTGCTGAACAAAATCTCCATGCAGCACGGCACTGGTATT
>CAYUDC010000092.1:1978-3076 GCA_964443415.1 uncultured Chitinophaga sp.
GTGATAAACAGGTCTTGGGTATGTTTTTCGTTTGGCGCATCTATGGTTGGGAACCAGCAAGAGTTATACTCGGTTTCGCCTTGTGTCCATATTTGGCGTGGCTTGTGAGGATCTGTTTTTAGTGGATTGATAAAATACAAGCCCCTCGAATCGGTGATAGCACTTCCACCCTCACTTTCTAATTCGGCAGGCTTTGCGGTATATTCTAAATACAACACACATTTGGCTTGCTTACCATAAGGCAAATGTATTTGCTGGCCATCATAACGATAAGGTAATTCTATGGTATCTTTGGCTACTATAGCCGAAACCCTCGCCCATTCAAATCCTTTCGCATCTATATGCAAACTGTCTGGCAACTGAAAATAAGGCAAGAAATAAAGGGTAGCTTTACCCATCACCCATTGTCTTGTATAATCAAAATCTAGCTCAAGGCGCGTATGAATGAGATCTGTAACCAAGGGTCGCATCACCTGTATCTCTTTATTTACGGCACTTTTGGTGGGTTTAACCACCACATCTTCCAAAAAATATTTTTCAGGCTGTTTATTGGAATCGATTTTATTTATTTTGCAGGCGCTAAGAGTGAGCAAGCCCACCATAGCTAAACTTAAGAAAAACCTCATACGCATTTTAAAACACGCAATAAAAGGCAATCATGTTAAATATAAAAGTAAACAATCAGCAATTTCAATACAATTTACATAGCGGTGAAGCACTTTTGGACGGAAAAGCCGTGAATGCCGACACCGTAAAACTAGGACCCAACAAGTACCACGTGATTATGAATCACCAAAGTTTTACCATCGAATTGCTAGAAAAATCAGATAATCAAAAAACCATGAGTATTTTGGTAAATGGCGTTAAGCAAGAGGTAAGCATTAAAGATAAATACGATAATTTATTGAGCGAACTGGGCATGGATAAAATGCTTCAGACCAAAGCCAATGTGGTAAAAGCCCCTATGCCTGGCTTGGTTTTACGCATTATAGCCAAAGAGGGCGATACCGTTAAAAAAGGCGATGGCATCTTGGTACTCGAAGCCATGAAAATGGAAAATGTCATTAAAGCCGATGGAGATGGCACCATCAAAAGAAT
>CAYUDC010000092.1:3176-10757 GCA_964443415.1 uncultured Chitinophaga sp.
ACATTGGCTGGAGCTGGGTAAATATTTTTTTGCTTGTAACTTGTCTTTGCTTTCGGTTTTGCTAATGTTTCGGTTGCTTGAGGCAATGCCTTAACCTGCTCTTTTGAATTAGTCTTTTGCTCCACCACTGCATCCGACTCCACTTTTGCTATTTTTGATTCAGAGGCATCATCCACCATCAAAGGTTCTGCTACATCTTCTGCCAACACCGCATCGCTGTTGGCTGGCACCTGCTCTGGAATGGGCAAAGTAGCTTGTTTGGTGATTGGGGATGTTTTACTTTTCTGTGGTTTAGGCAATTCCAATGCTAACATCCTTTTGCTACTGGTATCGGTTTGAACCGAATCCTTGGTTGCAGGAAAGGATGGTTGATAAACCACCTGCTGCGCTGCATCTTCTTGTGCCATAAACAAAAACCCATTGGCAATGGCCACTATAGCCGCAGCAGCAGCCACAAAAGCAACCATCCCTATTATCTTACCTCGCTTAGGTTTAATTCTTATATCAATCTTTTGATGAATTTGGGCGACCTGTTGGGTCAGCAGTGCTGGCTTTGCCATCAAGTCTATCCCTTCTTTGATATCGGCGCAAAGCTCGCAAACAGCAGCATGCGATTGGACACTCCCAAGTTCTTGGGCAGTAAGCAGACCTTTACTATAGGCCTCCCATTGGCTATTGCTTATGCACTTTGTTGTATCCATATAAATCCTAACATCATAAAGGTAATGCCTCTTTTGGCCATCCCAATTTTTAAATTCCTTTTGCCATTTTGGATATTGCTTTTCACTTCATTTAAAGAATAGCCAAAATGGGCAGCCACCTCTTCATAGGTTTTTCCTTGAAGGTAGAACATCCGCAAACAATTGGCCTGCGCGTTATTGAGTTCGCTTAACACCTGCTCCATGGTTTGCAATTTTTGCTCTAACTCCTTGCTGTCAGTCTCTTGATGCAAAAGCATGGCCGATTCCATAAATGGATCTTCATTTTCTTGATCAGAAGTTTGAAGAGAGGCAAATAACTGGGGCTTTCGCAATTGCATCAAACAATGGTTTCGGGTAACCGAGTGCAGCCAGCTTTTAAAATTCTTTACCTCATGTTTATGCAAATCGAGCAACAACTTCTCAAAAATTTGCATCACGGCGTCTTCAGCCGCCATTTCATCTTTGAGGTATTTCATGCTCACGGTAAAACACAAAAGCGAATGGCGCTTAAATAACTCACCCAGCATCTGTTTGTCTAATGTTTGGGTGTACTGCAAAAGCAGAGATTCGTCGTCTAAAGATTGCCAAGGTTGCCGCACGAAACAAATATGAAAAAAATTTTCAGCCTTTTTATGGAAAAACAAAAAAGCCCGCATCCATAGGAAAACTAAAAGTAATAAAACTATGAGAAAGTTCATGATGATGACTGCCACACTCCTATTATTAAGTTATGTGAGCGAAGGCGCAAAACCTATTCAAACCAAAGTAGACAAAGCCACTGTATACCTACAAGGAGCGCATTTATACTACCAAGAGCAGGTAGTTTTACAAAGTGGTAGCAACGAGATTATATTCGAAAATATCGCCCCAGGCATTATCGAAAACTCCCTACAAGCCTCTAGCAAAGGCGGAACGGTGATGGAGGTACAATACCGCAGCTATTACAAAGAAATCAAACGGGTTGAACGCAATTATGGCAAAGAAATAGAACGCATCAAAGATTCTTTAGACATGCTAGACTTCGACTTAAAAGACCTCGACAACAAAACTTATGTGTTAGAAACCGAGAAAAAAATGTTGTTAAACTTTAAACTGATTAAGGGCGAATCAACCAAAGACTCTTTGCCCCTACTAGCCTCGGCTATGGATTTTACACACCAAAGGCTAAATGCCATTTACGACCAAAGCCTATCAATTGATAAACGCAGAAGCAAACTAAACAAGCTGATACAACAACTTAACAATCGCCTGGCTCAATTGCAGTTATTAGAAAATGGCGCCATCGAAGATGGCGGCAATGCGGTGCCGGTGCATCAGGTAGTGGTAACAGTTTATGCCGAAACTGCTGGCAATGCCCAAATAAATTTCAACTATTTTGTTCCTTCGGCCTCGTGGACACCCGTATACGAACTACATGCCAATGCCAACGACCAAAAAATGCAAGTAAAATACTATGCTATGGTATCACAACAGAGCGGCATCAATTGGGATCAAACCTACTTAACTGTAAGCAGCAGCAACCCAATGGAGCTTAACGTAAAGCCAGTATTAACACCTTGGTATATTAGCTTGCAACAATTTGTGCAAATGAGAAAGCAACAACATTTAAGCAATGCTGCCAAACCAATGATGGCTCCAGCCAAGGTGCAATCAAAATACAAAAGCTTACAGGAAGATTTACCTGCCAATTCAGACGATGCACAAATGCAGTATGCAGAAAGTAAAGCCATGGAAGAGTACATTCAAATGAGTGAAAACTTATTAAGGGTAGAGTATGATATTAAGCTTAAATATCAAATTAACCATGCAGCCAAACCCAATAAGGTACTAATTAAGCAAGAACAAATAGGCATGAACCTAGAGTTTGCAGCAGTACCCAAGCTTAGCAGCGATGCTTATTTAATGGCCAATGTGAGTGGCTGGGAATCTTTAAATCTATTGCCAGGCAACGCACGGGTATATTTTGACAATGGGTATATCGGTGAAACCTTTATCAACCCGCAATCCGAAACAGACACCCTTGCTTTTAACTTAGGACGCGATAAGAGCTTGGTGATTCAAAGAAGAAAAATCAAAGAAAAATCGAGAAGCAAAATCTTAGAAACAGAGAAGGTAGAATCTAGGACCATAGAGATACTGGTAAGAAATACCAAATCGAGCGCGGTTTACATCAACTTAGAAGACCAAATTCCTGTAGCCCAAGGCAGCAATAACATCAAAGTAACCCTCATAGATGGCAGCGATGCTCAGCTAGAAGAAGTAGAAGGAAAGTTAAGCTGGCGAGTAAAGGTAAACTCTAAAGAAACCAAGAAATTTACCTTTACCTACGAAATTCGCTATCCAAAAGACCAAGTGCTATACGGATTATAACCTAAAGAGCCCGCTGCGCGGGCTCTTTTTTTTTTGACTTGCGATAAATCTTAAATTAAATATCTTGCGAGGATACTTCTATCTAAAATGAAATACAGCACCATACTTTTATTTGTATTAGGAACTATTCTTAGCAATTTATCTGCTCAAAACCCAGGAGATACCATTAAGGTAAAAACCTTTCATTATGGCAGTAATACACGCGATACTGTTGCCTATTTCCCAGCAGGAAACCTCACTTTCGAACGCATCATCATGGCTTATAATATGCGTTGTAAAAATGGCTTGGTTTCTACGGGCACCGATAGAAACTTGGGCTGCGGCGAATGGGATTATTCTTGCAATACTTATATTGTAGATTCTACCAAGGTAGAAGAAGTAAACGCTACGCAGGCCAAATATGTGGTTAGCAATTTTAATGGAAGCACCTTTAATTATACCAGCAAACCGGTGCACGACTACTACCGCTTTAAGCAAAAGCAGGTAATCTTAGATAGCATTGGCAGCGACTCGAGCTTTGTGGTTGGAAATGGAATTATTGGTGACGCAAATGCCTTGGCCACCCAACAACAATCGGGTAAATCGCAATACATTTATACTGCAGCGGAGTTGTTAAATGCCGGATTAACAGCAGGACCTATTCATAGCTTGCAATTGCAAATAGACAATGGCACTGCTACCGCAGGATTTTTAAAGGTAAAAATTAAACATAGTAACAAAGAAAACTTTAACAATGCTGCCTACGAAAAGGATGGCTTTACAGAAGTGTATTTTAGTCATCATTCTTTTAATATTGGTTTGAACCGAATAGCGTTTCATACTCCTTTTATTTGGGATGGAACACAAAATATAATCGTAGAATTTTCATTTACCAACAGTGTTAAAAGTGCAGAATTGATGCTTAAAGCCTCTGCCACCAATTTTATCTCTGGCATGTATGCGCATAATAATTTTGCCTTAGACTTATCTCACAATGGGCATGTAAGACTAGACACCACAGACCTTAGCAGCATCAAAAACGAAATGACCATTTCTTTTTGGGCTTATGGCAACGCTGCCCAAATGCCTATTAGCACTTCTATTCTATATGGTTATGATAATAATATCAATAACCGTCAATTAAACATACACCTACCCCACTCTAATACCAATGTATATTTTGATTGCGGTTTTGTAGGTGGATATGATAGAATAAACAAAGTTGCTACTTTAGCAGAAATGGGCGGCAGATGGCACCATTGGACCTTTGTAAAAAATGCCAGCACGGGCATCATGCAAGTGTATCTGAATGGTGTGTTGTGGATGTCTGGAACAGCCAAAACCAAACCCATTACTCTAATAAACCTTATTCTTGGTAAAGACCAAAACCTTGCCAACAACTACAAAGGGCGTATCAGCGAGTTATTTATATGGAATAAAGCCTTAACCGACTCGCAGGTAAATACCGTTAGCAAAGGCATGATTGGATACGAAACACCTTTATTTGGCAATGTGGTGGCATACTACCCTATGAATGATGGTAGTGGTAACCAAATATCGGAACTTACCAATAACAAAACTGCCAATGGGGTAAACCTTAGATGGACCTTCGAAAGAGGCGAGCAATTGCAATTTGGGTTTAAATCGGTAGACCTTAGACCCAACCTGGTGTTTAATCGTTCGCAACTGTACACTAGAATACAAGAGGTGGTAAGAACAGATTCGATGGCTAGGGCCACTCATGTGGTAGAAGAATATAGTATTACTTCTAAGCAAGGGCAGTTTCCAATAAGCAACGATATTGTAAATTTAGTGGGCACACAAACCAATTGGTACCAAGCCAATTTTGCCTATATTTATGAAGCAGACAGCTTGGGGAATAAGTTGGTTGATAGTATGGCAGTGGCTGCCGAAGGCAGCCTAGCCATGAGCAACCTAAATTTCTTTAGGCGTTTCCCTTGGTACAATGAAATTATGTCGTTTGTTACACCCTATGGTATCGGGTTGAACCTAGGGATGACAGGCAAAACATGGTACTTTGATGTAAGCGACTTCGCTCCTATTTTAAAAGGAAACAAAAGAATATTAATGACCTTAGGAGGCCAAAACCAAGAGCAAAATGATGTAGAGTTTTGGTTTATTGTAGGCACACCACCCAAGAATGTATTGGAGTTTAACCAAATTTGGCAAGGCACTAACAGAACCGGCCAAGCACCTTTAACTGCCATTAACAACAACAGCAGATTTGCACCAGTAACGGTGCCAACTTTGGCCAATGGTAAAAGCTTCAAAATCCGTTCTACCATCACTGGGCATGGAGCCGAAGGCGAGTTCGAAGCCAATGGCGGACAAGTAAATCACCAATTAAACCTCAATGGTGGTGGCAACGAGTATGATTGGATTATCAGCGAGGAATGTGCTTTTAATCCGGTTTTCCCACAAGGAGGCACCTGGGTTTACGACAGACAAGGCTGGTGCCCTGGACAAAGATCACTCACCAAAGAATTTGATGTTACCCCACATATTACTGCTGGAAATACTATAAGCATAGACTATAATGCCAGCACCCCTCCTAACCCAAGTGGCGCTTATAATTACCATGTAGCCCATCAATTGGTGACTTATGGAGATTTTAATTTTAAAAAGGATGTCAGAATGGTAGACATTTTAAATCCTTCTAACCATGTTTTATATGCTAGGCTCAACCCTATTTGTAACAATCCCAAAATAATTGTTCAAAATGGTGGTTCAGATAAAATTACTAGTTTAGAAATTAACTACGGTATCAATAATGGCACAAGGCAAAACTTTACATGGACAGGTAGTATAGACCCTTTAGCGTTTGATACCATTACTTTACCAACGTATGATGTACTTTGGAATAGCGGTATTGCTGGCAATGCTAATAACACCTTTTCTGTTAAGATTATAAAAGTGAATGGAACCACAGGGGATGAAAATAACTTAAACAATGAGTATTCAAATAAATTTAACCTTCCAGAAATTGCCCCTTCGGTTTTCACTTTAGAATTTAGAACCAATAATAACCCTGCCGAAAACAACTATAAATTGTATGACGACAAAGGCAATTTAATAGACCAACAAAGCTTTACCCAAGCCAATTTCACCTTTAGCAAAGGCTATAATTTAGGTGGCTGTTTTAAATTGGTAGTAGAAGACAAAGGTCATGATGGCGTGCAATGGTGGGCTAATTCGGCCCAAGGCACCGGATTTATTAGGCTAAAAAGAGCCAATGGGCAAATATTCAAAACCTTTCAACCCGATTTTGGAGGAGGCTTTGAGTATAGCTTTACCACCAATTGGGCGTTGGGCGAGAAAGAAAATGCCCTAGAAAACGAGGTGCTAGTATTTCCAAATCCAGCCAAGGAAAAGATTTTCGTAGAAGGTCAAAACCTCCTTGGGTCAACCCTAAGCCTATATAATATTTTAGGAGCCCTGCAAACCAGCACTGTAATTACCCATAACGAAAAGTTTCAGCTGAACACAAAGGAGCTCAACAGTGGCGTTTATTTAGTAGAGATTTCGAGGGGGAATGAAAAAACTATTCGTAAGATTGTCATTGAATAGGCAAATTTTTTTGGAAGGATATTAATGTTCATAAAAAGGAAAATCCATCCTTTTGAGCATGATGTATTTTTTAATCGTTTGATGGAAAAGTAAATTGCCAATGATTTCATAATCATGGTAACAAACTTAAAATCCGAACTACTAGAAAAGGTGTTATTTGATGCCATCACACAGATCTGTGAGGCATTTGAAGACGGCCACTCTATTGAAGATATATTATCTAAACTTGGCACTCAACTGGGGGCGGATAAAATCTATTATGTTTCTAGAATAGAAGACGAATTTAAATACCTGCAAAGTCTCGAAGAAAGCCAAAGCCAAAGACCCGATCCAAACCCAGCATCCTCTTTTTTTCTATCGTTTCCAATTAAAAAAGCTGAAAATGTATTTGGCTTTATTGTGATAAAAGGACACAACCTAAATCACTTAGAAGAGCCCATGACTCACTCGCTCTTAAAAAGATTTTCTTTTGTATTTGGACAGCAAGTTTGGATTTGGGAGAAGATAAAAGACAAGGCCATTGCCTTAGAAAAAGCAAAGGATGAACGCAACTTTTTTGAAACCATTCTTTCTAACAATCCCACCGAAGTGGTGGTAATTAATAACGAATACAAATACGTTTACCTAAACAAACATGCCATAAAATCAGACGAACTGCGAGAATGGATGGTAGGAAAAGACGATTTTGAGTATTGCATAAGAGCCAACAAACCTGCAGAAATTGCTCAAAAAAGAAGGGATTTATTAGAGAAAATTCAATTTGAAAAACGCCCCTACTCCTTCGAAGAAACCTTTGATTTGCCTGATGGGAAATATATCTCCCACCTAAGGATGTTACACCCTGTGTTAGACTCTCATCAAAATCTAATTTACACCATTGGATATAGTATCAATATCACACGCATCAAGGAGCAAGAGAGGCTTATTGATTTACAGAAAGAAG
>CAYUDC010000093.1:0-10681 GCA_964443415.1 uncultured Chitinophaga sp.
CAGAATAACCAAATAAGGCGGTGATAAAAACTGCCTCTTGAAGTATTAAGGCTATGATGCTTCTAGGTGTAGCACCCAATGCTTTTCTTACCCCAATTTCGTTGGTACGCTCCTTCACCACAATCATCATGATATTACTTACACCCACAATTCCTGCTATAAGGGTTCCAATACCAATCACCCAAATAAAGAGGGTGATACCATCCATTAAACCCATGATTTTTTTGTACTCACGAAGATTATTCCATAAGAAAACAGCCTTTTGATCTTTCGGGTCGAAGTGATGTTTGGCAGCTAAGATATTCCTAAGATCTTCTGTAATGGCTTCGGTTCTATTAATGTCCTCTGCTGCTACTGTCATGACAATCTGGTCTATTCTATTATTACCTGTAAATGCCTTTTGCGTAGTACTCACTGGCACATATGCCCGGCGATTATCTTGATCGCCACCATCATCATGAAAAACCCCAACCACTCTAAAAAGAATGCCATTAATGTTTAATTCCTTGCCCAATGGCTCTTCATTTTTAAAAATTTCTTCTACCACTTTCTTGCTTATACAAGCCACCTTTCTTGTCTCTTTAATATCCAAATCATTGATAAATCTTCCTTTATCAATCTTTATTTTCTCGGGGTAAATCATGCCTGGGTGCACTCCTTTCATATTAAAGTTCCCATAATTATTTTTATAACTAAAAAGATTGATATCCCACATATGCATCCTTGCACTGATATGTTCATAGTTTTTATAGGTGGCTTGAACCAAATCAAAATCTTCGTTGGTAAATTTTATTTCTCTACCTGGTTGATACCCCTCAAAAGCGAGTGATGTTTTACCCGCATTTAACCAAACGCTATTGGTAGCATCTCTGCTAAATTGGGTTTCAACGCCATTTCTCAATCCATTTCCAGCGCCCAGCAAAACAATGAGCATAAATATTCCCCAGCTAACACTAAAGCCGGTGAGGAATGTCCGCAAGCGGTTCTTACGGATATTCGCAAATATTTCTTGCCATTTGTCTAAATCCAACATGCTAATCTAAAATTAAGCCATCCTTGAGTCGAATGGTCCGTTGGGTCATTTCTGCAATATCATGTTCATGGGTAACAATTACCACTGTGATGCCTTGTTGGTTAATATCCTTTAACAAATCCATCACCTCGTAACTGGTTTGAGAATCTAATGCCCCTGTAGGTTCATCTGCCAAAATAATCCTAGGTTTAGCAATTAAGGCCCGGGCAATTGCCACACGCTGCTTTTGACCACCACTTAATTGGTTGGGCATATGATGTGCCCAATCTTTTAAACCTACCTTCTCTAGGTATTCCATGGCAATTAAATTTCTTTTCTTTCTACTTACATTTTGGTAATACAAGGGGAGAGCTACATTCTCTAGCGCATTCTTAAATGATATTAAATTAAAACTCTGAAATACAAAACCAATCAATTGATTACGCAATTTGGCGGCATGGGTTTCATTTAAACTCTTAATGGTTTCTCCCGCCAGTTTATATTCACCCTGATCATATGAATCTAAAATACCTAAAATGTTTAACAAGGTAGATTTGCCACTACCACTAGAGCCCATGATAGAAACCATCTCACCTGCTTCAATTTCTGCATTGATGCCTTTTAGCACATGCATTTTCGCATCGCCAGTTTGATAGCTTTTATGAATATCCTTTAATAATATCATGGGTTAACTGCTGAAGGTTGTGCAATTTTACCACCTAAATGCTTGGCCAAAAATTTCTCCATGGCGCCATAAAACTCAAACTGATTTTCTTCATTAGAAAAGCCATGGCCTTCGTTGTCTTTTACCATATACTCTACTTTCACACCGCGCTTTTTCAATGCTTCTACAATTTGATCACTTTCTGCTTTGTTTACCCTTGGATCATTGGCACCTTGAGCAATAAACAAAGGTGCTTTTATCTTATCTACAAAAAACACAGGAGAAGCATCATGAAGCAATACAGAATCTTTTACAGGGTCGCCCACCATTTCATACATCATTTGCATGAAAGGAGCCCAATAAGGTGGCACAGTTTTCATAAACGTAAACAAATTACTTACTCCCACATAATCTACAGCGCAAGCGTATAGCTCAGGTGTAAAGGTAATTCCTGCCAGCGTAGCATAACCACCATAACTTGCTCCATAAATTCCCACACGTTTTGGATCGGCAATTCCTTCTTTGATTAACCACTCTACCCCATCGGTAATATCTTGTTGCATTTTTTTACCCCATTCTTTAAAACCGGCTTCCCAAAATGCCCTGCCATACCCTGTAGAGCCTCTAAAGTTAATTTGAAGTACGGCATAACCTCTATTGGCTAAAAATTGTACTTCTGGGTTCCAACCCCATTCGTCTCTAGCCCAAGGCCCCCCATGAGGATTGATCACAACAGGAAGATTTTTGGCTTCTACACCCTTAGGTGTAGTTAAGTATCCATGCACAGTTAATCCATCTTTGGCCTTATAACTAACTGGCTTCATTTCACATAATTGTTCACGAACCAACCATGGGGCACGTTCGGCAATTTTTTCTAGTTTTTTCGACCCAACCTCATACAAATACGTAGCTCCTAAAGAGCGGTCGCTGATGGTTCTCACCAATAGCAAATCTTCTTTTTGGTTATGACCAGTGATGATAATTTCATCTTGCTTGCCTAGCTGTTGTTGCAAATCGGCATAGATTTTAGCAGTGCTCGAATCAAAAAAATGACGTTCGGGTTTAGCTACAATGCACTCGGCACTGGTAATAACCTTTCTAACCTTGGAGTATTCAATGTCGCTAATATCTACTTGAGGATGTTCATATAATACCTCTAACTCTTTGCCATTGACAATATCAAATCTAACCAAAGCCATTTTATCTCTGTTGAGGTTAGATAGTGCAAACAAATCTTTATTATCTGGAGTAAAAACCAGCGGCTGAATGCCCTCTTTAAAGGTGGTTCTTAATACCGACTTAAATGGCTCCTTTATATTGGCACGATGAAGAATTACACTATTTACACCATCACTCTGTACGGCAACTCTTAGGTTACCATTATGGTCTGTAATCCATTGAGAAACGCCTCCTGGATTGCGTGCTTCAAGGGTTAAACTGCCTGTGGCTAAATTCAACTGATACACATCAAACAACTGTGGATTGTCTTTATTCATTCCAATCAATAGTTGGTCATCATGCAGTTCTAAGTCATCAATAATTTGCACATTCACCTTTTCAAAGGGCGTCAAATCCTTTTGGTTCAAACCGTTTGAACCTACTACATACAAATGAAAATTCTCGTCGCCACCCTTGTCTTTTACATATACAATTTTATCCCCTTTCCAGAAGTAGGCTTGTACATCTCTATCTGTAAAATTGGTAAGTTGAATGGTATCTCCCGAACCTATCACGGTACAAAAGATATTCATCCTTTGGTTAACTGGTTTGGTAAACGCTATTTTCTTTCCATCTGGTGACAAGGAAAAATAGGCATTTTCTGGATTTCTAAAGAAATCCTGCATTGGAATAATGGGGGCGTCCTCCTTACTTTGGTCTTGCGGGTTGCTGCAGGCCAACATACTAGCAGCCAGCATCGAAAAAATGAAAGTTCTCAACATCTCAAATCTATTTGAGCCCGAAAATTAAATGCAATGTGCCTTAATCCCAAATACGATTTGATGAGGGGAAATAGATGGGGTTTGAAGGTTAAGGCCCCGGCACTTCGTGCCGGGGCCTTAACACTATTTCACTAAAATAGGGAAAATAACATCGGCATCGGATGAGCCATTTTGTATACCGCCTGTTTTTGGTGAAGCTGAAGTGTAATGCCTTAAGATTACTTGATAATTACCAGATTCTGCTCCATTAGCATTGGTACTTACATTCCAAGTTAAACCCAACTCAATTGGAGGTGTATGCGTATCAAAATCGGTGATTTGGGTTTGAACCCTAGTGGTAGTGCTGGCATACACTACTCTGTGCTCGTTGGCAGTAGCTTTAATTTCATTGGTAACATTTACCACAGGAGATTTGCTTTCATCTAAAAATTCTACCATTCCATTGTATGTTTTTCCTGGTTGTAATTTGATGGTATCTACCGTAACTGCGGTCCCCGGACCTGCTGGCTGTCTCCAAGCAAATGACAAGGTATCAGAAGTACCCACTTCTACATAATGTAATTTTATGGTGGTGATTAACTCATTGTCGTGATCGTGGTCATCGTGGTCGTGGTCGTCGTGTTTTTTACAAGCGTTAAATGCTACTAAAGTAATAAGGCCTAAAATGATACTTAATTTTTTCATGTTGTTTAAAATTTAAATGTGATTCTTAAAATAAAGTTCAATCCAGGTTCATCTGTAAAGTACCTATACCTACTTTGATAATCTCTATAACTGGTATTCAATAAATTATTTATAGAAAAGTTCAGATAGATTCTTTGTTTTGATTTACCTAGATAAAATGTGTTTCCTCCTGATAAGTTTAAAAGATGGTAAGCAGCAGGAGGCGCTGCAAAATCAACTTGTAGTGGTACTCTTTTTTGCTCTGCTACAAGATTGGATTGTAACAATAAAAAAGGTTCCTTTAAAAAATGTAATTTGGCCCAAGCATAACCCAAAGAAAGCATGGCTCTATTGGCGGGCATAAAAATAAATGGTTCAGACTTACTTATATTTTGTGCATATAAATAACTCACTTGAGCACTTCCTTGGATGCCTGTTTTGGCTTGATAAGACCATGCTGCTTCGGCTCCCGAAAACAATCCGTTATCTTGCCTAAATTCAAATGCAGGAAAAGCGCCTCTGATGGTGAGTATGCTCTGTGGTAGCGGACTTTTATAAATAAATCCACGGTAGTATTGCGCAAATAAATTAGCTTCTACGCTCCAATTACCCTTCATTTTTTTAAAGGTAATTTCGCTTAACCAAGCCCGCTCTGGACTTAACTCGGCATTGCCTACTTCAAAACTTGCCAAGCCATAATGTAAGCCATAACTGTATAACTCATTTACGGCAGGAGGCCTAAAGCCAGAACTCATATTCACCTTTAACAAAACTTCTTTGGGTAGTTGATGTTGCCAAGTAGCCGAAAAAGTAGCCCCTTTAAATTGCTCTTGATAAGCAAAACTTTGCGAGAACCTTCTATAGCTAGGCACATCTAACCAACGGTGGTCGTACCTAGCCCCAAAGGCTATGTTTCCATGCGCTAAATCTTGACGTAACATCACAAATACGCCTTGATGAAAAGAATTAAATTCTGGAATGATAAACTGCAAACCTTCTACCGTGTTTTTTTGGATTTGACTAGAGATTCCAACCTTTAAAAACAAGTGATGCTTTAATGGCTTTTCATAATGTTGCTCCAAGTGCAAGGTCTGAATTTCTAAGTCCATCGCAGCTCTATTTCTTAAATTACTGTTGTAAACAAAATCTGCATCATACTCCATTCTTCTATTCACTTGTTGCGAATAATTAAAAACATACTTGCCTTTGTTTTTAAACTGGTAACTGAGTCGAGCATTTAGTAAACTATGATTTACAAATTGATAGGGTCTACCAATAGCATATGAAAATGGCTGTATAATCAATGGCTTTGGCGATTGCAAGGCACGATGAAGGTCATTTAAATTACCCATGTGCGAACCAATAAAAATGCCTTGTGTAGTTTGATAATGGCTAACACTTATCTCCAATAAAAGCCTCTGCATACCCAATGCCACATCAGCGCCCAAACCATTTTCTTCGAAAGCGGTATTGCTAATAACATAGGTGGGAGTTCTACTATCCCCCGCCTTTCTGAAGCTAGCGTGGGCTCTTGAGGCTATCCAAAATTTACTAAAATCGCGTCTGCCATCTAATTGCAAATGTGCCGCACCTTGTTGATTGTTGGTATGTGTTTGAATCCCAAATGAACCACCCAAGCCTGTACTATCTAGCCAAGGCTTAGGTAAAAGCCTGATGGCACCACCAATGGCTTCTGGACCAAACTCCACAGCTGCGGCACCTTTTACCACCTCTGCACTCGATACCGAAAAAGGATCCACTTCCAATCCGTGGTCCTCTCCCCATTGTTGACCTTCTAACCTAGCATTTCCTTGAAAGGTGGCTAACCTCATGCCATGCATCCCTCTGATAACTGGTTTGGCTATGTTTCCGGCCGAACTAAGCATCGTAACACCTGTCACTCCCTTTAGCATGGCAGCGATATTTTGATCTTGTCGCTTAGCAATATCTGATGCACTTAAAACCACTTTATCCCTTCTGCTAAAATTGCTTGCCTGCTGCTTTGCCTCTACCAAGGTTTCATGCAAATGATGAGATTCTGGACACATCAAGATTTTTAACTCTCCAGTATTAGGTATGTTAAGCATTATATCTTGGTGATGATACCCAATATAGGTGGCATGCAACCAATATTTTCCCGGTGTCAGCGAGTCAATAGTTGCCCTACCTTGCCCATCTGTGATATGCAAGTGCCGGTGCTTTTGTATACTAATACTTGCACCGTAAAGTGGTTCTAAGCTAAGACTATCTAAGACTTGTATTTTAAGTATAGAGGTGGTTTGACCCGAGCTAGATTGGATCAACCCTAACCAAAAAATACACAACATCAATAGCCTGAAAATGAAATTTTTCAGAAAATGTGGATTTAAAAAAATGGAATAAAAATGAAAGCTAGATTAGGAAAGAGCCGGTGGGCCCCTAGAGCTAAACATTTGGGCAAATGCACTGGCCTTTTTCTGGGTAGCCAATACTTGCGCTAATTCAATGGTAAATCCAATATAGGTTTCGGTTTGAACCGAATGAATGAAATGCTTGACAAAGCTAAACTCACAGGTAAAACATTCTGGATGCTCAGTCTTGATATGGGTGCCGTGCTCACAAGCATGGTCATAGCCAGTTTCACAAAACAAATCATCTATTTCGCAATGATGCTCAGTTTCATTGGCGTCATGTACTGCCAAAAAATGCTCGTGCTCTTCGTGAGAATGCAAGGCGTTATATGGCACTTGGGTTGCCAATAACAAACCAAGGAAGAACAGGGCAATATGTTTTTGCAGCAATTTCAGGGTGCCAAAGATACCCAAATATGCTTTATCCAAAAACCGCTCATGGAATTAGGAGTAGCCATTAACTAAAAATGTAGAAAATTTGACAAAATTTAAAATGCCATAAAAAGATTGTTTCTTTCTAATTAGCACTATTTTCGTGCACATTTTTTGATTATGAGCAGAGTAATAAAAGCAGAAACTGGCAGCCAATTAAGCTGCAAAGGTTGGGTTCAAGAAGCCGCATTAAGAATGCTTCACAACAACTTAGATCCAGAGGTAGCAGAGCGTCCTGAAGATTTAATTGTGTATGGTGGCATTGGCAAGGCTGCAAGAAATTGGGAGAGTTTTGAACTAATAGAAAAAGCGTTAAAAGACCTAGAAGAAGACGAAACCTTGTTAGTTCAAAGCGGAAAACCAGTTGCGATATTACCTACTCATAAAGATGCGCCAAGGGTAATTATTTCTAACTCTATGTTGGTACCTAAATGGGCCAACTGGGAACATTTTCATGAGTTAGACAAAAAAGGCCTGATGATGTATGGTCAAATGACAGCGGGCAGCTGGATATATATTGGCTCGCAAGGCATTGTGCAAGGTACCTACGAAACCTTTGCCGAGGCTGCCAGACAACATTTTGGAGGAAGCTTAAAGGGCACTTTAACCGTAACCGCTGGATTAGGTGGTATGGGTGGCGCTCAACCGCTAGCTGTTACCATGTGCGATGGCGTTTGCTTAGCAGCAGAAATGGTAGAATGGAGAATAAAAAAGCGTTTAGAAACAAGATATCTAGACGTGATGAGCCGCGATATAGACCAAGCCATTGACATGGCCTTGGCAGCCAAAGCAGAAGGCAAAAGACTTTCGATTGGGGTGGTTTGTAACGTGATTGATTTATTAGAAAGACTAATAGAAAGAAACATCACGCCTGATTTGTTAACCGACCAAACCAGCGCGCACGACCCATTAAATGGTTATTACCCAGAAGACCTTGCCGAAGAAGTAAGTGATAGAATGCGCAAAACCGACCCAGATAAATATGTAAGGTTGAGTTTAGATACCATGGCGCATCATGTTAAATTGATGTTGGAACTACAAAGCAGAGGTGCCATTACGTTTGACTATGGCAATAACTTAAGAGGCCAGGCCAAAGACCAACGCCATGTAGACAATGCTTTTAACTTCCCAGGATTTGTGCCAGCATATATTCGTCCATTGTTCTGCGAGGGAAAAGGGCCTTTTAGATGGGTAGCTTTAAGTGGCGACCCTCAAGATATTTATACCACCGACCAAGTGATGAAAGATTTGTTTCCAGAAAACACCTCTTTACATCGTTGGTTAGACATGGCCAGAGAGCGCATTGCTTTCCAAGGTTTACCTGCTAGGATTTGTTGGATTGGCCAAGGTGATAGAGAAAAGGCAGCTTTGGCATTTAATGAATTGGTGAGAACGGGTAAAGTAAAAGGACCCATTGTGATAGGTAGAGACCATTTAGATACAGGCTCAGTAGCTTCACCCAATAGAGAAACAGAAGCCATGAAAGATGGTAGTGATGCGGTGGCAGATTGGCCAATTTTAAATGCTTTAATTAACACAGCTGGAGGTGCCAGTTGGGTAAGTTTGCATCATGGTGGTGGTGTAGGCATGGGATATAGCATTCATGCAGGTATGGTGATTGTGGCAGATGGAACAGAAGATGCAGCCAGAAGATTAAAACGCGTATTGCATAACGACCCTGCTATGGGTGTTATTAGACATGCCGATGCAGGCTATGATATTGCCATTGATACGGCAAGAAAACATAGATTAGATATTAAAGAGAGGCTGAAGTAAATCTAGCTATTGGCGGTTGGCTATTGGCTTTTAGCAATTGCCAGAGAATTTGCTTGGCACAAATAGACGATGATAAGATTCGGGAATCACGTGGTGAGAGTGATTTAAATGATACCTATGAAAATTAGTTTACCATTATAAGGTAATATGGTTTTAGCAGAAATCTCTCGACTCCGATAGGAGTCGAACCTTTATAGTGAAAGAGTATTCACCAATTAGTATAAAAAAAGAGAGGCTATCCTTTTGGGACAGCCTCTCTTTTTTTGCTAAAAACCCCTGATTTATTTTGAAGCTACTACACGTACTTTTACGTTAAATAAATCGCTGATGGCTTTATCTCCAATGCCTTCGAAGAAGCTCTTAGAACCATAACGAATATCATACTTAGTACGGTCTATGTCTAAACTAGCATTTACAATTACTTGCTTATCATTTACCACCACAATCGCAGGGAAAGTAATTTCTTTGGTAATTCCTTTGATAGTTAAATCAGCAGTAATGGTATAGTTGTTTCCAGCTTTGTCTGCTTTCATTGCTTTAGCAGTTTTTACTTTAATAGTAGCAGTATTAAACTTAGCTACCGAGAAAAAATCATCACTCTTTAAGTGACCCACTAATTTATCATGGTATTCGCCAGTTAAATCAGTTGCATCGATGGTTGTCATGTCTACTGTAATTTCGCCACCTACCAAGTTTTTACCATTGGTTAAAATGGTACCTGTGCTAAACGAAGCTACACCATAGTGCTCGCCTGTTACTTTGGTAGCATGCCATTTAAAGGTTGAAGTTTTTGCATCTACTGCATAAGAAGTTTCACCAGCAGTTTTTACTGGAGGTGCTGCGTTAATGGCTAATCCTAGACCAGCCATCATTAAGGTTAAAAGATACTTTTTCATGTTTTTTAAATTTTGTTATGTGTTTAATTTATCTAAAAGTTTGTTTAATGTTTCTGCCTCTTCTTTGCTTAATACCGACAGCTTATTTTCAACATCACTAAATTTTCCATCCAACTCTGCCAATAACTCTAAGCCTTGCTTGGTAATGCAAACATCCATTTGGCGTCTATCGTTTTCACAAGCATCTCTGGTGAGTAAATTTTTCTGTTTTAATTTCTCTACCAACCTAGAGGCATTGCTCATCTTATCCAACATCCTATCTTGTAATAACCCAATAGAGGCAGGCTTTGGATGCTGTCCCCTCAAAATCCTTAGCACATTATACTGCTGAGGCGAGAGATCATACTGCTTAAAAAATCGCTCCTGCTCTCCCATGATAATCCCTGCAGAATAAATAATGTTTAGTAGCATCTTGTGGTGCTCACTTCTAAACTTGGTCTGCTTGATGGATGCTTCGAGTATCATTTCGCATACAAAGATATATGTATATACATATATTGTAATAACATATTTATTGAGCTAATTCTATTGCTCTGAATATCTGAACTTTAAAATTTACTTTACTTCATCTCCCAAAATAAAGGTGCGACTGGCTTGCAGGTTTCTAATGTCCGATAAACTATCGGTTAATAGATTTTTACTAAGGCAAACAAAATCTGCCCGCATGCCTACTTGCAAAGCACCATGAGAATGTTCTAAGAAGGCCGATTTGGCCGCCCATGTAGTAATACCTCTTAAAGCTTCTTCTCTACTCAAAGCTTGTTGGGCAAAAAATCCATTGGCTGGAAACCCTTTGGCGTCTTTGCGGGCTACAGCTGCATAGAACGTGTAATATGGAGAAACATATTCTACAGGGAAATCGGTTCCTAAGGGTAGCCATCCTAATTGTTTTAACAAATTTTTATAGG
>CAYUDC010000094.1:0-1519 GCA_964443415.1 uncultured Chitinophaga sp.
TGAAGAAAAAAAGAAAGCTGAAGAAAAAAGAATTCAAGATTCAATCGAAGCTGCTACTCGCAACCAAGATTCTTTAGATGCATTAGAGCAACAAATGATGCCAGCTGACACTACAGCTTCTGCTGACACAGCTGCTACTGCTGCTACAACTGAAACTAAGTAATCTTTCGATTATCGAATCAGAAAAAAATAGTCTCACCCATGGTGAGACTATTTTTTTTGTATAAAAAACTAAAAAACTTTTGGCATAAGTGGAAAAATTCCTATTTTCGCAGTCCTAAAAATTTGAACTATGGCTCAACCAACATTCAATCCTTCTATAAGAAAGCGCAAAAACAAACATGGCTTCCGTGATCGTATGAATTCAGAATCTGGAAGAAAGGTATTGAATGCCCGCAGGGCACGTGGTCGCAAGAAACTTTCTGTTTCTGACGAAAAGCGTCACAAACACTAATCTACACTTTTACTTTTGTTAAAGTGTCTGGAGTGTTGTATTCAAGACATTGATAATCCGGCTTGCCCGGATTTTTTTGTTAGTACTTAGCATGAAAGTTAAAAACACACTCGGCAAAAATGAACGCGTACGTAGGCAATTTGTGCTCGACAAACTGTTTGAGCGCTCATGTCCCTATTTGTTTGCCCAGGGTTTTAGATTTACCTGGCTCCTCTTAAATGAGCCACAGGCAGCACCATGCGAAGTGCTTTTTGTAGCCTCCAAAAGAAAACTCAAAAAAGCCGTTGATAGAAACCTTAGAAAGCGCCTGCTTAAAGAACTCTATCGATTAAACAAACATCCGCTGCTCCAATATTTGGTTCAAACCCAAACCTACCTTGCCCTCTCTATTAATTATGTTGGCAAAGACACTTTGGAATTTAAACAGTTTGAACCTAAATTTCAGGCTGCAATCCAACAACTCATCCTTGAACTTAAAAAAAGTACTGATCGCCCCCTTCCTCCTGCTGATTAAAATATATCAGTGGCTTATCTCTCCCATGCTACCTATGGCTTGCAGGTATACACCCACTTGCAGCGCCTATGCCGTTGAAGCCCTACAAAAACATGGATTAATCAAAGGATTGTGGCTCGCTATCAAACGAATTTCGTCTTGCCACCCGTGGGGTGGCCATGGACACGACCCTGTGCCTTAAACAAATATTTGATAAGCGGCCGTTTGAATGAAAATTAAATTGAAACTTGTTCCGTTACTTTGTTTATCACTACATTCGAATGCTATGAAAAATATGCTGAACAAACTTCGTTGGTATCATTTATTACTTGTATTAACTGGACTTACCCTTTCTTTTAGGGTAGCCGATAATTACTTTGAACTTTCTAAAAACTTAGAGCTCTATGCCTCGGTTTTCAGAGAAATTAATACCTATTATGTAGATGATATAGACGCTGGTAAGCTCAACAAAAAGGCCATCGACGAGATGCTTAAAACTCTCGACCCCTACACCAACTTTATCAGTGAAGCCGAGGCCGAAGATTTTAGGTACCAAATGACAGGGCAATATG
>CAYUDC010000094.1:1619-10673 GCA_964443415.1 uncultured Chitinophaga sp.
GCAGGTGATATGATTATTAAAATAGAAGGCAAAGACATCAAAGGCAAAACCACCTCCGATATTAGCAAGCTGCTCAAAGGACAACCAGGCACTCCCATTAACCTTGTTATCAATAGAAACGGACAAGAAATTAGCAAATCGCTTACCCGCGAAGAAATTAAAATTAAAAATGTTCCTTTTAGTGGCCTCATCGATGCCAATACAGGCTATATAAAACTCGGTGGCTTTACCCAAGAAGCCGGCAAAGAAGTGAGAGATGCCTTGGCCGACCTTAAGAAAAAAGGCATCAAACAGGTAATCCTAGACCTTAGAGGAAACCCTGGCGGTTTGCTCAATGAAGCCGTTAATGTGGTAAACGTTTTTGTGCCTGCCGGACAAGAAGTAGTGTCTACCAAAGGAAAAATTGCCGAATGGAACAAAACCTATAACACCCCAAGTGGCGCGGTAGATGCCACCATGCCTGTGATTGTTTTGGTGAACCGTGGCTCGGCTTCGGCTTCAGAAATTGTGTCTGGTACTTTACAAGATTACGACCGTGGGGTAATTATTGGACAAAGAAGCTTTGGCAAAGGCTTGGTTCAATCTACCAGACCTCTTAATTATAATACCCAAATAAAAATTACCACCGCCAAATATTATACACCTAGTGGAAGATGCATTCAGGCCCTAGACTACAGCCACCGCAACGAAGACGGCAGTGTGGGCGCCCTCCCAGATTCTTTAAGGAAAGCCTTTAAAACCAAAACCGGACGCACCGTGTATGATGGTGGCGGGATAGACCCAGATATTAAGGTTACTCCAAAACCTTACTCTCCTATTGCCTTAACCCTCATTAGCAAACAAGTAATTTTCGACTTCGCTACCCAATACCGTAATAACCACGAGAAAATTGCAGAGCCTAGAAACTTTAAACTGAGTGAGGCCGATTTTGAGGCGTTCAAAAAATTTGTAGCCGATAAAGATGTTGACTATAGCACCAACACCGAAAAAGAACTCGAAGAGCTAAAGAAACGCGCCGAAGAAGAGAAGTACTTTGAAGCCATTAAAGCGTCTTACGACAACATGAAACAAAGCTTAAAGCGCGATAAACAAGCCGATATCGAAAAAAACAAAGCAGAAATAATTACTTTGATTGAAGAAGAAATTGTTAAACGCTACTACTACCAAAAAGGTAGAACCGAAGCCTCGTTTAACTTTGACGAAGATATCTTGGCTGCGATAAAACTATTTAACACACCTGGCGAATACCAGAGGCTACTGCAAGCTGCACCTACTAAAAAGTAAAAACACTTGGACTATTACGACTACCTGCTTATCCTGTTATTTGGTTCTTTAGGAGCCTTTATGTCGGGGTTTCTTGGAGTGGGTGGTGGCATGGTATATATTCCGGTGGCCGATTATTTTCTTTCTAAAGCGGGCATGAATGGCGATATGCTGGTGAAAGGTATTTTGGCCAACTCCTTATTTACCATTTTCTTTTCGGGCAGCATGAGCAGCTACCAACAATACAAAATGGGAAATTTTTATCCCAAAGAAATATTGCTTACTGCCCTGCCAGGTATGCTCTCTGCCTTGCTCATGGCTTGGCTAATTAAGCATGGAACATGGTATTCTAAGCCCAAATTTAATTATGTATTTGCTGCCATGCTCTTGTTGATTGTAGTGAGGATGTTTGGTAAAAAAGCTGTCAATAATCCAGATGAAAAACCCATAAAGCCTGCTCTTTTTAGCTTTACGGGTATGGCTGCTGGACTCATTACTTCCTTATCTGGTTTGGGTGGTGGGGTGGTGATGACCCCTGTTTTTACCGACCTACTACATATTCATATCCGCAAAGCTACCTCCATTGCCAATGGCGTAATCCCTATGTTTGCGCTAGTATTGGGCTTTTATAATTTGTTGGATCAACCCGATACTTATATCAGCCAATGGCAAGTGGGATACATTGTTTTTCCTGTTGTATTGCCTTTAATTGCCTCTACCTTTTTGGTGGCACCGTTTGGTGTGCGTATGGCACAAAAAACCAAGCCTTCTATAATCAGATTTGTATTTGCTACTTTTGCCTCTCTCATGTTAATTAAACTCGTGTATGAAATTGTTACGCATTAAACTATTTATTGCCTCTACGTTACTAGCCTTTACCTTATCTGCCCAAACGCTCCCTAAACCAGATGAAGAAATTTTACGCTCTTTAGAGCATAACCTTTCTTACCTGGCAGATGACCATTTAGAGGGTCGCTTGGTGGGCAGCCGTGGCGAAAAATTGGCTTATGAGTTTATCATCGAAAATTTTCAATCGCTCAACATTTTACCAAAAGGCGAACAAGGCTATTTGCAAGCATTTACCATTCATAAAGTAGCCGTTAAGCAATCGTATTTTAGCTTAGAAAGCAAAACCGGAAAGGTGATTTTAGACAAAGTAAATGCGGCCAAAAATTACCCATTATCTATGTCGCAGCCAGGCACTATCGAAGACAAATGCGTATGGGTGGGTTATGGCATTGAGGCTAGTGAATTGAACCATAACGACTATGCACAAGTAAAAAATATCAAAGGAAAAATTGCGGTGATAAAAATGGGTCATCCAGAAAGTGGCAACCCTCATTCTAAGTTTGGTGCTTATGCCACCATAGAAAAGAAAATAGACCTTGCCATTGAAAAAGGTGCCTCGGGGGTGATTATTGTGAACACCCAAAAAGACTTACTAGAGCCCGATTTTAAGCCCATTGTGAAAGCGCCTTTTAAAAACATCCCGATTTACTTTTTGGGCCACGAGAATAAATTAGACTCCATTAACTTTATCAATGCCAAAGCAAAGATTAGCGTAGACACCATGACATTGGCTTTGCAGGGACATAACGTCATTGGTTTTATTAACCATAAAGCCAAAAATACCATTGTGATTGGTGCCCATTACGACCATTTAGGGTATAACGAATTAGGGGGCTCTACCTATCGCAAACAGCAAAACGAGAAGCCTCAAATTCATAATGGGGCCGACGATAATGCCAGTGGCACCGCGGCTTTAATAGAAATGGCTGAGCTTTTGCAAAAGTCGCCCTACCGTAACCAAAACTACTTGTTTATTGCCTTTAGTGGCGAAGAAGAAGGCTTGTTAGGTTCGCGCTATTTTGTTGAACACCCTACAGTTCCTTTGAACCAAATTAACTATATGCTAAATATGGACATGGTGGGGCGCATAGACACCACCAAAAATATGATTAGCATTAGTGGCACTGGCACTTCACCTAAATGGGATAGCATTATGCCTAGCATAGACATTCCGGGTTTAAAGGCTAAGTTTGACCCAAGTGGCACTGGCGCAAGTGATCATACCAGTTTTTATAACTTAGGCATTCCCGTATTGCATTTCTTTTCGGGTCAACACAGCGATTACCACAAACCCAGCGACGATTGGGAGCTAATTAACTTTAAAGGCACTTTAAAAATCATTAAATACATGTATGCCTTGGTGGGTAAACTTGATAAAGAGCCTAAGTTGAGCTTTACTAAAACCAAAGAAGTGCAAGCACGTAATACCAGCTTTAAAGTTACTTTAGGCATTATGCCCGATTACCTATTTGAAGGCAAAGGGGTAAAGGTAGATGGCACCACCGACGGCAAACCCGCAGCAGTAGCGGGTGTTAAACGTGGCGATATTTTAATTCAATTAGACCAATACCCTATCAATGGCATGGAAGATTATATGCAAACCTTGGGTAAACTAGAAAAAGGCCTAAAGACCCAGCTTAAAATTTTAAGAGACGGTAAAGAGCAAATACTAGAAGTGCAATTCTAAACCTGCACAATTTCTGCCATGGCGTGCACACGGTATTTGTGCATGCCATCTAAGCTTTCGCAAAGAATATAGGTGCGCAATTTCTTTATTCTGCGCATGGGCTGTGGATGCTGTTTGAGCTTAAACGTTGCACCATCTTCTAATTGAGAGAGGGTGAGGATATGCGATTTTCTGGTATCGTATTTTTTAAGCACCTCTAATAACTTTACATCGGCACTTTGCGAGTATTTGGGGTTGTTCATGTGTCGGGCTAAGGCCGACTTTAAATCGTATGGAAACAGGTCTAGCTCGAAAAATGGTCGCATGCAGCGTTTAAATTCTTGTTTCCACTCGGCACCATGTGGCTCGTGTTTGCTGCCGTATTTTAAAAAGGCGGTATGATGTGCTAACTCATGCACAAAGGTGATGAGAAACTCAAACGGACTTAAATTGTGGTTGATGGAAATGCGGGAACTTTTTCCGGTGTGTGGGGTATAATCGCCGTAGCGGCCTTTGCGCTCTACTTCTATGTGTAGGTGCAATTTATAATACATGATTATATCTGCACATAAAGACAAGGCAGCCTTTGGCATGTAGGGCTCTAAGGCTTGAACCAACTTGTCTTTATGCGCAGTTTGGGCAGGAGTTAATTGTTGCGGATCTACCACTACCCTATTGAATTTTTAGCCATTTGCTTTGGCATGGTCTGCCAAGAACTGTGCTAAACCTTTGTCTGTTAACGGATGGTTAAGCAATGCCAAGATAGAAGCCAATGGACTGGTAATAACATGTGCACCCATTTCTGCCGACTTAATAATATGCACAGGGTTTCTGATAGAAGCTGCTAATATTTGGGTTTGATAGCCTTGTACCGCAAAGATTTGGGCAATGTGCGCAATTAAATCCATGCCATCGTAGCTAATATCATCTAATCTGCCAACAAAGGGAGAAATATAGGTTGCACCAGCTTTGGCTGCTAAAATAGCTTGCCCAGCAGAAAAGATTAAGGTGCAATTGGTGCGAATGCCTTTTGAAGTAAAATACTTAATGGCTTTGATACCATCTTTAATCATAGGCACTTTTACCACGATGTTCTCGTGAAGGGCGGCTAGCTTTTCGCCTTCGGCAATCATGCCTTCGAAATCGGTGCTAATTACCTCTGCACTTACATCGCCATCTACAATATTGCAGATATCTACATAATGCTTAAGTACTGCTTCTTCTCCTTTGATGCCTTCTTTGGCCATAAGAGAAGGATTGGTGGTTACACCGTCTAAGATTCCGAGGTCGTTGGCCTCTTTAATTTGCGCAAGATTTGCGGTATCGATGAAAAATTTCATTGCTTGGTTTAATTTGCACAAATATAATCACACCCATCACAAACAAATTAACAGCATGCCCACATTAAATGAGATCTATTGGGAAAATCGCTACCAAAAAGGCGAAACTGGCTGGGACACGGGCAGTGGCAGCCCAGCCATTGTTGAATATGCCAAGCAACTCACAAACAAAAACCTATCCATTTTAATACCCGGCTGTGGCAATGCCCACGAGGCCAAAGCCTTGCTAGTCGATGGCTTTACCAATATCACCATTTTGGATATTGCTAAAAGTCCATTGGAGGCTGCCAAAGAAAAATATGGCTTGGCGGTGGAGCAAGGGTATTTGAAACTGGTTCATGAAGATTTTTTTGCCCACCAAACAACCTATGATTTAATATTAGAGCAAACCTTCTTTTGTGCCATTCATCCTGCGCAGCGTAATGATTATGCCCAGAAAATGCATAGCTTATTAAATCCCAATGGCAAGTTGGCCGGCTTGTTATTTAACTTTCCATTAACCGAAGAGGGACCGCCATTTGGTGGTAGCGTAGAAGCCTATTTGCAGCATTTTGGGCCTTGGTTCAACCCGAAAACTTTAGAAAAATGTTACAACTCTATAAAGCCAAGGGAGGGTAGGGAATTGTTTTTTATTTTAGAAAAACGCGAAGCATAAGTTAATTTCGCGCGTCAATTATTAATTATGTCAGATCAGAAGATAATATTTTCGATGGCAGGGGTAAGCAAGATTTACCCGCCACAGAAGCAAGTGTTAAAGAATATTTATTTAGGCTTTTACTACGGTGCTAAAATTGGGGTTTTGGGTTTAAATGGCTCGGGCAAATCTAGTTTATTAAAGATTATTGCCGGCGTAGACAAGGAGTTTCAGGGAGAGGTAGTATTTGATAGTAAGAACTATAAAATTGGTTACTTAGAGCAAGAGCCCAACCTAGACGAGAGCAAAACCGTGGTTGAATGTGTGAAGGAAGGTGTGAAGCATGTGACCGATATGCTTGAGGAGTTTGAAGCCATTAACAATAAGTTGGCCGACCCGGAGTTGGATGGTGATGAGATGATGAAAATCTTGGATCGTCAGGCGGTGGTGATGGAAGAGTTGGAGCGATTAGATGCTTGGGAGTTAGACACCAAGTTAGAGAAGGCCATGGACGCTTTGCGTTGCCCAGAGCCAGACCAAAAGGTGAGTGTGCTATCGGGTGGAGAGAAGCGTCGTGTGGCTTTGTGCAGGTTGATTTTAAGTCAGCCCGACATTTTATTACTAGACGAACCTACCAACCATTTAGATGCAGAGAGTGTAGATTGGTTGGAGCAATATTTAAAGAACTTCCCAGGGACGGTAATTGCGGTTACCCACGACAGGTATTTCTTAGATAATGTAGCGGGATGGATTTTGGAGTTAGACCGTGGAGAAGGTATTCCGTGGAAGGGCAATTATAGCAGTTGGTTGGATCAAAAAGCCAAGCGATTAGAAGCAGAAGACAAGGCCAATAGCAAACGTGCCAAGGCATTGGAGCGTGAGTTAGACTGGGTGCGTCAGGGGGCCAAAGGTAGACAAGCCAAGCAGAAGGCCCGTTTGAACAACTACGAGAAGATGCTCAACGAAGAGCAAAAAGAAAAAGAACAACAGTTGGAGTTGTTTATTCCACCAGGCCCACGTTTAGGAGATGTGGTAATTGAAGCCAAGGGAGTAAGCAAAAAATACGGCAACAAATTGCTTTACGAAAACCTTAACTTCTCGTTGCCACGAGGAGGTATTGTGGGCATTATTGGACCAAATGGTGTGGGTAAAACCACTTTGTTTAGGTTGATTATGGGCATGGAGCAAGCAGATGCTGGCGACTTTAAAGTGGGTGAAACGGTAGAGATTTCTTATGTAGACCAAAGTCATAAGGATTTGATACCAGAGAAGAGCGTATTTGAGGTAATTAGTGGTGGCACAGAGACCATGATAGTAGGTGGCAAGCAAGTAAATGCTAGGGCGTATATTTCTAAGTTTAACTTTAGTGGAACCGACCAAAGCAAGAAGGTGGGGGTATTGTCTGGTGGAGAAAGAAACCGTGTGCATTTGGCCATGGCCTTAAAGCAAGGGGGCAATGTATTGTTACTGGATGAACCAACGAATGACATAGACGTAAATACCTTAAGGGCCTTAGAAGAAGCCTTAGAGAACTTTGCAGGTTGTGTGGTGGTGATATCCCACGACAGGTGGTTTATAGACAGGATTGCCACGCATATTTTAGCCTTTGAAGGCGATAGCCAAGTGTATTTCTTTGAAGGTAACTATAGCGATTACGAAGAGAACAAGAAACAAAGAATGGGCGATACGGCACCGCATAGGGTGAGGTTTAAGAATATTTCTTAGCAGCTGGCTTCTGGCAGTTTTAAAAGAGTTTAGACAATAAAAAAAGCAGGCAACTTTAGTTGCCTGCTTTTTTTATTGTCTAATATTTTACCTAAAAAACTTAATAACATGCAAACAAGAAACAAAAAAACGTATCCCAACCTATATCGGTGGGCTTATGCTAAAGGAGTTGAAGATCAAATTATTCTAAAGGATGTACAAAAAGCGATTCCAAAACAAACAAAAAGTAACTGGCGAAAAACAAGTGCAGAAGAAATTCTAAAATTGGAAAAAGAACTTGACTTAGTTGAAAAAACTGAAAAAATGGTTCACCACAAAGACCAATTTTGGAATCATAAAAAGAAACTTTTCTTGGCTATATTTAGGCTTCATCTGAATACAATTAAGATCTTTGGTAGAGCAAACTATTTAAAACTGTTGGGAAGCAACAAAAAGGAATTTGTACAATTGATTGAGGAGTATGCAAGAATTTTCCCGAAAAAGTCTTTGTTAAAATGGTTTCAAATAAGCGCAAAACAATATGAACGATGGTTAAGCCAGGTAATGTTTACTTGTCATTCGAGTCAAAGTTTATTATGTGCCAAAAAACATCCATTTCAAATTACTAAGGCAGAGTATAAAATAATAAAAACAAATTTAGAAAAGGAGGAATACAAAACATGGTCTAAAAGAGCAGTTCATAGCGAGTTATTTAAAAAACAGCTTCTGACCATTTCTAAATCTACCTTTTACAAACACGCAAAAACAATTATTAAATCTAAGAATAAATCTAGGTTTAGAAAAGATAAATATACCCCTTTAAGGGGAACCTATATTAATGAATATTGGCATATGGACTTAAGCTACTTTAAAACCCAAGATGGCAAGACCCATTTTGTTCATTGTATTTTGGATAATTATTCAAGGAAAATTATTGCTTGGCGGTGTGAGCAATTTATATCGGCAATTAATGTATGTAAACTATTAGAGGAAGCCTTGAATGCTGTAAGTTCAAAAAAAATAAAGTTGATAAGTGATGGAGGAACAGAAAACTTTAATGACAAAACCAGACAATTGTTGCAGCGGTATAATGAAGTAAACCAGTTAAAGTTAACTCATTTTAGGGCATTAAAGGACATACAACAATCTAATTCAATGATTGAAAGATTTTTTAGAGGATTAAAATATGAATATTTATTTGTAACCAAACCATTAAATTATAAAGAGCTTTGTATGGCTGTAAAAAAGGCTATTGATGATTATAATTATGTAAAGCCACACCATGCAAAGACACATTTAACACCGCATGAGGCCTATATAGGCCATACTCTACCCGACCCAAAAATTCAGCTTAAAAAAGCACAAAAAAGGAGACTTAAGAAGAATCAAAACTGTTCTTGTACGGTATGTAATTGTATGTAAAAGATGGATTTGATTAAAGAATTTTATACCTTGTGCTAAGAAATTTAGTCCCAATATTGGGACCAGACCTTCGGAAACGTAAATAGTCCGAAAGCATTGAGCATTTGTAAAACTAGACCTATGAAATATTTAAAAATATATGGGAAAACTTGGTTCGATTCCGTTAGCCTCTACTA
>CAYUDC010000095.1:0-6427 GCA_964443415.1 uncultured Chitinophaga sp.
TTTGGCGAAGAAGATGCTGGATTAAAAGGGGCACAAGCCATTCAAGCCTTGCTTAAGTCTTAAACTTGGTAACATCTATCATGGTTTCACAAACCTCGTATTCAAAGGGTTGATTGCTGGCAATGATGATGGTGCGCGTGCCTGCTGCATTTTTAAGCAATTGCTTATACCAGGCAATGCCTTTCTCATCTAAATTAGAACAAGGTTCGTCGAGCAACAGCAAGGCCGTTTGGCTATAAAAAGCCAAGATAAGTTTTAAGCGTTGTTTCATGCCACTCGAGAAATGCTTGATGTATTTTTGTTCATTTCCGGTTAAACCGCAAGAATCTAATACCTCTTTTAAATTGACATCTGGCAAAAGAGGTACCATCTTAAAATGAAAGGCAAGCATTTCATTTAATGTAAATTCTTCAGGCAGTTCGAGGTAGGGCGCCGCAAAAGAAATCGTGCGAGGTAATTCTTCCTCTAGTAAAATTTGATGGTTTAAATGATACTCAATTTTTCCTCTGCTGTGGGTTTGAAAGCCATAGATAATCTGCAATAAAGTAGATTTACCACTTCCGTTGTTACCAACTAAAGCGCTGGCAGAATGGGTGGCAAAGGTGTGATTGATGCCTTTAAAAATCCATTGGGTATTAAATCGCTTGCCAATATCTGTGAGTACAAGCTCCAAAACTACCTGCTATTAAACCCTTTTAAAACTCCTCTATCAGAATTTTTGATGAAAGACAAAATCTCGTCGCGCTCAAGGCTTGGCGACAATTCTCTTTCTACAATATCCAAGGCCTTACTTAGGTTGGTATTATGAACAAACAAAACCCTGTAGATATCTTGAATTTCGTTAATTTTTTCGTTAGAAAAACCAGCACGCCTAAGGCCTACAGAATTTACTCCTTCATAGGTTAATGGGTATCTGCCCGCTTTTACAAAAGGAGGCACATCTTTACTTACCATGCTACCCCCTTCAATCATTACATTTCTGCCTACAATTCCAAATTGGTGTATGGCAGATAAACCGCCAATGCGCGCATGGTCTTGAATAAGCACATGTCCGGCCACCTGAACACCATTGGCAATGATTACATTACTACCCACAATACAATCGTGCGCCAAATGCGTATAGGCCATAATTAAACAGTTTGAACCAACCTCCGTTTTAAACTTGTCTTTGGTTCCTCTGTTGATGGTAACACATTCTCTGATGGTGGTATTGTCGCCAATAATCACAAGCGTTTCTTCTCCATCAAACTTTAAGTCTTGCGGAACGGCAGCGATTACTGCACCCGGAAAAATCCTGCAATTCTTTCCAATTCGTGCACCAGGATAAATGGTTACATTGGAGCCAATCCATGAGCCTTCTCCAATTTCTACATCTTTATGGATAACCGAAAAAGGGTCGACTACTACATTTTCTGCCAACCTTGCCTGGGGGTCTATATATGATAAACTTTGAATCATGGGCTTATTTACTTTTTGCTACAGAGGCCATTAATTCTGCTTCTGCCACAAGTTTGTCTCCAACAAATGCACTCCCTTTCATTACGCAAATGCCTCTGCGAATGGGTGCTGTAAGGTCTAATCTAAATACCAATGTATCTCCAGGAACTACCTTTTCTTTAAACTTGGCATTGTCTATTTTCATAAAGTAGGTATTGTAATTTTCTGGATCTTCTACTTTAGAAAGAATCAATACCCCTCCACTTTGAGCCATTGCCTCGATAATTAACACACCCGGCATCACAGGATTTCCGGGGAAATGCCCTTGAAAAAACTGCTCATTCATGGTAACATTTTTAACGGCAATGATGTGGTTCTGTCCCATCTCAACCACCTTATCTACCAATAAAAACGGAAACCTATGTGGCAACAATTTTTCGATATCTTGGGCTGTATAAACTGGCGTGCGATTTGGATCGTTTTTAGGAACTTTATGAGAGCTACGGGTTTTCTTGATTAATGCCTTAATCTTCTTTCCAAAGGCCACATTAGCAGCATGGCCCGGTCTGGCAGCCATAATTTGCGCCTTAATGGGAGTTCCTATTAAAGCTAAATCTCCAATCAAATCTAATAACTTATGTCTGGCAGGCTCATTATGAAAGCGAAGATCCACATTGTTTAAAATGCCTTCTTTTTTTACTTCTACCTTTGGCTTGTTAAACATTTTAGCCAAATGTTCTAGTTCATTATCCTCTATCACTCGGTCTACAATCACAATGGCATTGTTTAAGTCTCCACCTCTAATTAAGCCATTGTTGTAAAGCAATTCTAACTCATGCAAAAAGCAAAAGGTCCTACAGCTAGAAATGTCTTTCTCAAACTCCTTTAAACTGGTAATAGAGGCATGCTGACTTCCCAACACGGGCGAGTTGTAATCTACCATTACCGTCAAACGATAATCATCCAAAGGCATGGCAATCATCTCTACATTTCTATCATCCTCAGTATAATAAATATTTTGTGGAATGGTGAAATATTCCCTCTCGGCTTCTAACTCAGTAATACCAGCATCTCTTAAGGCTTTCATAAAAAACTTAGAGCTGCCATCCATAATTGGCGTTTCTCCGCCATCTATCTGCACAAGACAATTGTCTATTTCTAAGCCAGCCAAAGCGGCCATTACATGTTCTACGGTAGCAATTCTAGCACCATTTTGCTCGATGGTGGTTCCTCTGCTGGTATCTACCACATTATCCACATCTGCGTCTACGATAGGTTGCCCGGGCATGTCTACCCTTTGAAATTTAATGCCGTGATGATCGGCAGCCGGTAAAAAGGTCATATGTACATTCTGACCTGTATGAAGACCAACGCCTTCTAAGCTTACCGATTTTGCAATTGTTGTTTGCTTCATAATAATCCTGCAAAAAAAAGAAAAGCGGGCAAATTTGCCCGCTTTTTCTTTGATTATTTATTCACCTTTTAATTTTTTAATTTCTTTTTCTAGATCCTCTATGCGTTTGAGCAAACTAGGAAGCTTTCTGTAAATGGCTGCCGAGCGTAAATTATCCTTCACATCCATCGACGGTGTTCCAAACCATTTACCATCTGGTTCTTTCACACTTACCATTTGTCCTGTTTGTCCGCCAAACTGGTTTCCATCGGCAACTGTTAAATGCCCTGCAATGCCCACCTGACCACCAATTACGCAATATCCACCTACCTTGCTGCTGCCCGCAATCCCCGATTGAGAAGCCATTACCGTGTGAGGCCCTACCTCTACATTATGGGCTATCTGCACCATATTGTCTAATTTAACGCCTTGTTTTACAATGGTTGAACCCATAGTTGCCCTATCTACCGTGCAATTGGCTCCAATTTCTACTTCACTCTGTATAATGACATTGCCAGTTTGTGGAATTTTCTTGTAGGTTCTGTCTGGTAAAGGTGCAAAACCAAAACCATCACTGCCAATAATTGAACCTCCGTGAATAATGCAGTTATCCCCTATTTCGCAAGCATGATACACTTTTACACCAGGGTACAAAATGGTGTTTTTACCAATTTTAACACCCTTGCCAATAAATACTTGCGGGTAAATTTTAGCATTATCTGCAATAACTGCGTCCGCCGAAACGTAAGCATAACTTCCAATGTAAACCCCTTCCCCTACTTTGGCGCTTGGGTCAACAAAACTCATAGCCTCTATACCTTTTAACTCATTAGAAACATTGCTAAACTTTTCTAACAAATAGGTAAAAGCGGCATAGGCATCCTCTACCTTTATAAGGGTAGTTGTATAAGGTTTGTTTGGTTCAAACCCCTTATTTACCAATACCCCAGAAGATTTGGTGCTGTATAAAAATTCTTCATATTTGGTATTGGCCAAAAAAGACAATGCGCCCGAAAAACCATCTTCAATTTTAGCAACGGTATGCACCATTTGCTGGCCATCTCCTACTACTTCACCATTTAGCAATTGGGCTAATTCATTTAAACTTATTTGCATGGGCTTAATTTTTAATGTCTATGTGTTTAGGATAACAAAGGAAATATTTGGTAACCGAACGTGCAAGTGTTTCGATATTATATTGGTCTGATGCCTTTGCAATATCCATTAAAGTTCCATCTTTATACAAGATATTGATATGAAAATGGTCTAAATTATAGGCCCGGTTTTTAACCGAATCGGTGTAAACAAAGTAGTTTGCATCTGCTGCTGGTATAGGTTTTTGAGACAAAACAACATCGCGGTACGCTTGCAACTTTTCTTCCGAAAAGGGCTCATTAGAAAACCTTATTTTGGGTAATTGCCTATCTCTTAACATCAGACACAATTCCCTCAAAATAAGATCTTCGTGATGGCACCAAACTTTAATCGAGGTCATAATATCGTCATCATCCAATTGAGTATAGCTGCTTATTCCGTTTGCATCTGCAAAAAAATTATGCGACTTGGGTTGTTGGTAAAGAAAATATTTTAACGGCGGAGAGGCAAACAATTCAACCCCATTGGCAGCCAACTCAAAAGCCCTTTCCATAGCCTTAATGAGCACACTTTCTGCCGCTACTACGGTTTTGTGCAAATACACTTGCCAATACATCAGTCTTCTCGCAATAAGAAACTTCTCTATGCTATAAATTCCTTTCTCATCCACTACCAGCTCCCCATCACATACATTTAACATTTTAATAATTCGGTCTTGCCCCACCACTCCTTCTTGCACGCCGCTAAAAAAACTGTCTCTTCTTAGGTAATCCAATCTATCCATGTCTAACTGACTGCTTACCAGTTGATGGAGAAACCGCTTGTGATATCGATTGGTAAAAATTTCAATACACAAATTTAACCTACCGCCCATTTGATCATTCATTTGCTCCATCAAATGCAGCGAAATTTGCTCATGCGACAAACCTTTCACCATCATATGTTCGAGGGTATGCGAGTAAGGCCCATGTCCAATATCATGCAATAAGATAGCCGCATAAACAGCTTCCTTTTCTTCCGGGTTGATCCGAACGCCCTTTTGCTCTAAAGTTTCTACAGCATTTTGAGTAAGACTCATAGCACCAATGACATGCTGAAAGCGCGTATGCTGCGCCCCTGGATATACATAATTGGATAACCCTAGCTGTTTAATTCGCCTAAGTCGCTGAAACCAAGGATGTGCAATGATGTCATAAACCAAGTCGCATGGAATGCTTACAAATCCATAGACTGGGTCATTAAAATTTTTGAGTTTATTTAGCGACACTAGATTAAATATTTTTTACGTTACTTCGCAAATATATAAAATATGAACGCTTCTATTCTTTGGGCAGACGACGAGATTGACCTTCTTAAGCCACACATACTCTTTTTAACCAATAAAGGTTACACTGTAGACAAGGTTACCAATGGCGTTGATGCCGTTGAAAAAGTAAAATCACAAAATTATGATGTTATTTTTTTAGACGAAAACATGCCAGGCATTAGTGGAATTGAAACATTAGCTCAAATTAAACAGCTAAAACCAGATATTCCTATTGTAATGATTACCAAAAGCGAAGAAGAGCATATCATGGAAGATGCTATTGGTAATCAAATTGCTGATTATTTAATTAAACCAGTTAATAGCAGTCAAATTCTACTTTCCTTAAAAAGAATACTCGATGGCAGGCAGTTGGTTACCGAAAAAACTGCCCAAAATTATCAGCAAGAGTTTAGGCAATTAAGCATGGAACTCTATGATGTAAATGATTTTGAAGGCTGGACCAATATGTACCGCAAATTGGTTTATTGGGAATTAGAGCTTGCCAAGAGCGGCGAAACAGGCATGGACGAAATTTTAGCCATGCAAAAAAGAGATGCCAACAATGCTTGGGCCAAGTTTGTGAAAGACAACTACCTAAAGTTCTTAAAAAAACCAGACGACACAACTCCTGTGATGTCGCATACTGCGGTAAATAAAAAGCTCATTCCCTTGCTTAAAGATGGCACCCCAACCTTTTTAATTTTGATTGATAATTTTAGGTTCGACCAGTGGAAGGTAATACAACAGCAATTAAACGACCTCTTTAGTGTGGTGAGCGAAGAGATGTATCTTACCATTTTACCCACCACCACTCACTATGCAAGGAATTCGTTCTTTGCTGGCATGTTGCCTAGTGAGATAGAAAAATTATACCCAAATCTGTGGGTAAATGAAGAAGAAGACGAAGGCAAAAACATTCACGAAGAAGATTTACTCGGAAGACAGCTGAACAGAGCGGGTATAAAAGATAAGTTTAGCTATACCAAAATTACGAACCTTCATGCTGGAAAAGACTTAGCAGACCAAGTGCCTAATATGTGGAACAATCCGCTAAACGTAATCGTTTACAACTTTGTAGACATGCTTAGCCATGCACGAACAGAAATGAATGTGATGAAAGAACTCGCCGAAGACGAAGCTGCCTACAGAAGCATTACTGCTAGTTGGTTCGAACATTCACCTTTGTTTGATGCCAT
>CAYUDC010000095.1:6527-10514 GCA_964443415.1 uncultured Chitinophaga sp.
AATTACAATTATCATGTAAATATGTATAATAACTCCTTTCAACATGGCGGAATTAGCATGGAAGAAATGATGGTGCCTTTTGTGGTGTTAGAAACAAAATAATGTCATAGAATATTCTGACCTTGGTCATGTATTTTTCCTTTTTTAGTAGGTAGTTTTACCAAATCAAACAACCAACTCTTAAAACAAATACAGGTACCACACAAATGGAATCTCCGACGAAAAACCAAACTGAAAACCGCTTATGGCTTGCAGAAAAGGCGAATGAAGCAGCAAAAATTGGCTTTTGGGAACTTAACCTACTTACTAATCAATTATACTGGAGCAAAATCACCAAAGCCATTCATGAATTGGATGAAAACTTAGAGCCCAATTTAGAAAAGGCTATTCTTTATTATAAAGAAGGTATTAGCCGTGAATCTATTCAAAATGCGGTAAATAGTGCCCTCCAGACAGGTGAATCCTACGATTTAGAAATTCAAATCATTACCCACCTTGGTAATGAAAAATGGGTTAGAACCATCGGGCAATCTATCATGGAACAAGGAAAATGCATTGGGCTTTTTGGCACCTTTCAAGATATTGATGAGATAAAAAAGGCTCAAATTCTCCTCGAAGATCAAAAAGCGAGAAACGAACTTACCTTAAAGAGCTCTGGATTTGGCACCTGGGAATGGAATGTGCAAACAGGCGAAACAACCTTTAACGAACAATGGGCAAATATCATTGGTTATACGCTAGATGAACTAAAACCCACAAGCATCCAAACTTGGGTAAAGTTTGCTCATCCAGACGATTTAGAAGAATCAAACAAGAGATTACAAGATTGCTTCGAAGGGAAAACACCCTATTACGAAATGGAAGCCCGTATGCGTCACAAAAATGGCCATTGGATTTGGGTATATGATAGAGGCATGCTTATCTCTAGAACTGCCGACCAAAAACCTTTGATGATGTTTGGAATTCACCAAGACATCACTAAACGCAAAGATCAAGAGAAAGAACTTTATAATATTTTATCCTTGGTAAAATCCCAAAACATCAAGCTTAAAAACTACTCCCATATCGTAAACCATAATATAAGAAGTCATGCCGGTAATATTCAAAGATTACTAGAATTGGCTTTAGATACCAGCGAAGAGGAAGAAAAAGAGGAATTATTTTCTTTTACTAAAACTGCCGCAAAAAATCTGTTAGACACCATTGCTAACTTATCTAAAATGGCAAATGTTAACGAAGATATTTCTGCTCAACTAGAGCAAATCTCATTGTTGGAGCTAGTAAAAAAAGCCATAGAAAATGTTTATGGCCTTGCCAGTAACGCAGAAGTAGAAATTAGAACAGACATCTCTGAAAACCTTTTTATCAAAGCCGTTCCGGCCTTTGCCGATAGCATTGTGCTTAACTTATTAACTAATGCCATTAAATACCATTCTTCAGAAAGAAACCCTTTTGTTGAACTCACCATAGAAGACGAAAAGGATTTTGTAGTGCTTATAGTAAAAGACAATGGTTTGGGAATAGACTTAGCAAAACATGGGGATAAACTCTTTGGAATGTACCAAACCTTTCATCAACACAAGGATGCGCGAGGCATCGGTTTGTTTCTAACAAAAACCCAAGTAGAATCGATGGGCGGAATGATAGAAGTAGAAAGTGAGGTAAATGTAGGTACCACCTTTAAAGTTTTCTTCAAAAAATAACGATATTTGTCTCATGAAAAAGTTACTAGTGTTAATTCTAAGCAGCTTACTGGTATTCTCTGCCTGCAAAAGCGATAAAGACTCAGCCTTTGAAGACCCTTGTGGCGGAAAAGCCCCAGGCGGTGCCGTAGGTTTGTTAATGAGCATCAACCAAGATAAACAATTGGGTTTATCTGCTGTGAACCAAATAGAATCAGATCCTACCAATTATCCTATTCTAGATTCTGCTACCAATACTGTGGCTTACGGACATATCTACCGCATCCGAGACAATATCTTAAATTCTGGAAAAGTGTATTATAAAAATGAATTCCCTTGGAGAATCAGAATCATTAAAGACGATAAAACTTTAAATGCATTTTGTACTCCAGGAGGCTATATTTACGTATATACTGGATTAATAAAATTCTTGGATAACGAAACCCAATTAGCAGGCGTAATGGGTCACGAAATTGCCCATGCCGATAGAAGACACAGCGCCAACCAAATGCTTAAACAACTTGGCGTACAAGTGCTCTTAGAAATCCTAACCAACGGCGACCCTGGCCAACTAGCCACTTTGGGAGCCCAATTGCTCGCCCTTAAATTTAGCAGAACAGACGAAACAGAAGCGGATGATTATAGCGTTCGCTATTTGTATGGAACAGAATACGACCCGCAAGGGGCCAAGTTTTTCTTCCAAAAAATTGGTGGTCAAAGTTCTCCTCCTGAGTTTTTAAGCACCCATCCCAACCCAGATAACCGCGTGGAAAATATAGAAGCTACTTGGACTTGCCTCGGCAGTGGTGGCGACAATGAGTTGTTTGTGCAAAGATACCAAGAGTTTAAAAACAGTTTGCCTTAACCAGTTACAGCCGCAAGTTTATTCGCAAGCTAGCTCTATTGGCTACCGCCGAACCAAAGGTTTGGTTCAAACCGATACTTAAAAAACCAAACAGGTCTTTTACCATATACCCTGCCTCCATAAATGGCAAGTGGTTGTCACTCATAAGGTAGTTAAAATATAAACTCTCTTTATAAGTACCGAGGTTAAAATAAGGTAGTCGCTTTAACCAAAGTCGCTTAAAATGGTAACTGCTATGCCAAGATATATATTGCTTGTCTGACACCATCAAATAGTATGGTAAATCATTGAATCGTTCCTCAGGTTTTCCTTGGGTAATAAAGGATAAATTGCCTGCAAAATACTGTTTATCGGGCTGCATGATCCCACCATTAAAAGGAAAAAATCCTGCTTGCAATTTGTACTGCACCTCTACCCAGTGCCACGGATTAAACTGTTGATGCACCTGCAAATCTACCTGCTGAAACTGCCTCACTTGGGCAACTCCCATTTGGTAGCTTAGTGTAAAAATTGGCCAATTATTTTTTAAATATTCCTTTCTATTCGGTTTGATCCGATAGGTTTGATAAGGACGATACTGCATGCTTACTCCTAATTGATAACTCTCATGGCTAGGTAAACTTGTTTCTTGTGGCAGCTGATTAGGTGCATAATCGTCAAGTCGGCTTGCCTCTTTAAAATACGTGTGATTGTCTAAGCCATACCGATGATAATACGCAGCCTTCATCTTTAGGTTCAAACCATTTACTAACTCATATCTAAAGGTTCCTTCAGCAAATTCAGACATATACCATCTGCTATAATTGTTACCTAAAACCAACAATTGAAACATATCTTCTAAGGGTGTTATGCCTTGCCTATTGTAATCCCTTAAAACAATGCCTGCAGAAAGCTGAATGTGTCCAAATTTATAAGGATTAAAAGTGTAGTAAAAATCGCCGAGTGTTTGCGGCATATTTCTCACAATTGGGATTTGAAAGGTTTGAACATAGCGCCAAGGTTTAGCAGTTTGCTCTTTGCCCACACTAACATACGAATGAATAAATATCCCATTGACACTGTTTAACCTTATGCCAGGAAAAACTCCGCCATACCTCAGATAGGTTTTGTTAGAGAAGTTTACACTATCTCCAGACCAAAGTAAATTTGAAATTCTAAAGCCTTTCTTTGGTGAAACAGGGCGCTTTGCTGTGTCACTTTGTAAACGCTGTAAAGAATCATAACGCTGAAAACTGCTAACTTCATTTTCCATTAATGGCACTGGCCTAATGCTTTGCCAATAGTTACTATCTTGTTTTAATGCCAAAGAATCTATCACTATCTCAGTACTATCATAAGCTATATTGGCCTTTTGCAGGTTGCGTTCTGTTTCTGTTTTCACCCTTGAAGCCAATTGAATCATTTCGCGCTTGCTTAGATTTTCTTTGGCCATTAAGGTCT
>CAYUDC010000096.1:0-10494 GCA_964443415.1 uncultured Chitinophaga sp.
ACCGATGGTTTAAATCCGCTAGAAACCATGTCTCCAAGGATTTCAGTATCTTATGCTTTAAATGATAAATGGAACCTAAATGGTACCATTGGACGGTATTATAAAATTCCAATTTACCCAGTTTTGGGCTTTAGAGATAATGCTGGTGCTTTGGTAAATCAAAACAATAAATACATTTCATCAGACCATTATGTGGGTGGAGTAGAGTATTTGCCTACCAATAGCACGCGTATAACGGTAGAAGGCTTTTTTAAGCAATATGGTAATTATCCTGTTTCAAGTTTAAATGGTATTTCATTAGCCAATCAGGGAACAGATTTTGGTATTTTAGGAAATGAACCCACCCTGTCTATAGGTAAAGGGCAAGTTTATGGCTTTGAGTTCTTTTTTCAGCAAAAGCTCACCAAAAGTTTTTTTGCTACCTTTTCTTATACTTGGTTTGTTAGCAGATTTAGCGGCCGGGATGGACGTTTGATAGCCTCTGCTTGGGACAACAGACACCTTATTTCAACCATTTTAGGATACAAGTTTAAAAAGGGTTGGGAGCTTGGAGCAAAATATAGATTTGCAGGTGGCTCGCCTTACACTCCTTTTAATCTAGATGCATCAAGGGCAAGTTATTTAAGCACCGGAAATGGGATATTAGATTTTTCTCAACTTAATACCTTAAGGCTCGGAGCTTTTCAACAGGTAGACGTAAGAGTAGATAAAAAGTTTAATTACAAAAAGGTAACCCTCGATTTGTTTATAGACATTCAGAATTTGCTTCAAACCCCACAACAGGCATATCCTTCTTATGTGTTCGAAAGAAATGCTGACAATAAAGGTTGGGCAACCACTGATGGAAATCCAATTCAGCAAAATGGTAGCAATGCTATACCAACCATTTTGGCAAACACCAACACAACTTTTCTTCCCACTTTTGGTTTTATCCTAGAGTTTTAATTGTATGAAGCGTAAAAAGGCAGTAGTAATTGGGGGAGGTGTAGCGGGTTTATCAGCGGCATCTTATTTGGCTAAAGGAGGTTTTGAGGTAACCTTATTAGAAAAAAACAGTTCCTTAGGAGGCAGAGCAAGACAGTTTACCGAACAAGGATTTACTTTTGATATGGGACCAAGTTGGTACTGGATGCCCGATGTATTTGAAAAATTTTATAATGATTTTGGGCACAGCACCTCGGATTTCTATGAATTAAAGCGTTTAAGTCCGAGCTATAGGGTCATCAATAAAGATGGCAAGGCCATAGATATTCCCTCAGATATGACCGAGCTAGAGCAGCTGTTCGAATCTATAGAACCAGGAAGTGGTGCTAAGCTTAAGCAATTTCTTAAAGAGGCTGCTTATAAATACGAAGTTGGCATCAATGATTTAGTATACAAGCCAAGTTTAAGCTTATTGGAGTTTGCTGATATTAGGTTACTAAATGGTTTGTTAAAAATGGATGTGTTAAAAGACATGCGCAGCCATGTGAAAAAAACGGTTAAACACCCGTTTTTACAAGAATTGCTGGAGTTTCCGGTATTGTTCTTAGGTGCTTTGCCTCAAAACACACCCGCCTTATACAGTTTAATGAATTATGCTGATATGCAATTAGGTACTTGGTATCCGATGGGCGGCATGCATAAAATTATTGAGGCTTTTGAAAAGGTGGCTTTGGAGCAGGGCGTAAAATTCGGGTTGAACCAAGACGTTATTGGCTTTAACTATTCGGGTAAAACAATTACAAGTGTAAATACCAGTAGCCATAGCTACGAAGCAGATGTGGTGGTTGGAGCAGGAGATTATCATCATTTAGACCAAAAGGTACTAGCGCCCGAGTACCAATCGTATTCACCCAAATATTGGGACAGCCGCAAACTTGCTCCTTCGTGTTTGCTGTATTATGTGGGTGTCAATAAAAAAATCAAGGGCTTGTTGCACCACAATCTATATTTTGATACCGACTTTAATCTGCACTCAAAAGAAATTTATACTACCCCAAAATGGCCAGAGAAACCCTTGTTTTATGTTTCAGCACCTTCGATAACAGATGAGTGGGTAGCGCCCAAAGGAAAAGAAAATCTGTTCTTGTTAATTCCCATCGCACCAGGTTTAAATGGTGATACCGAAGCTATTCGTAAGCAATATCTAGATATGATGGTGGCCAGAATAGAGCTTCAAACGGGTGAAAAATTCGCCGAAGACATATGCTATGTTAGAACCTATTCTGTGAGCGATTTTGTAAACGATTATTATGCGTTTAAGGGAAATGCTTACGGATTAGCAAATACTTTGGATCAAACCGCTATATTGAAACCGCGTTTAAAATCTAAAAAGTTGAATAACCTTTATTTTGCTGGCCAACTTACAGTGCCAGGTCCTGGTGTGCCCCCAAGCATTATTAGTGGTAAAGTGGCAGCAAACCAAGTTTTTAAGGAGCATAGAATTTAATAAAAGTTATTTTTATTTAACATTAAAACAATTAGGGCCGTATTGGAATTATTATTAAACAATTTTTCTGTAACCCAAACCAAATAGTACATGAAAGAACTATACGATAAAGTTTCTATTAGAAGCAGCAAACTCGTAACCAAAAGTTACAGTACATCCTTCTCCATGGGTATTAGGTTTCTGGCCCCAAGGTTTAGAAATCCAATCTATGCCATTTATGGCTTTGTGAGATTGGCAGATGAAATAGTTGATACATTCCATGGTTTCCCAAAGCGTCAAATGCTATTGGAGCTAAAAGAAGAAACCAATAAAGCTATCGAAAGAGGAATAAGTACTAACCCCATCTTACATAGCTTTCAAGAGGTGGTTAGAGCCTATCATGTAGATCAATCGAGCATTGATACTTTTTTGAAAAGTATGGAAATGGATTTGTTTAACAATGATTATGATCAAAAGGGTTATGAAGAATATATACTTGGCTCTGCAGAAGTTGTAGGATTAATGTGCCTTAGGGTATTTACCGAAGGAAACAATCAATTGTACAATGATTTAAAACCGTATGCCATGAAGCTTGGCTCTGCCTTTCAGAAAATTAATTTTCTAAGAGATTTTAAAGCAGACAAAGATGGCTTGGGAAGAATGTACTTTCCTCAATTACAAACTCAAGATTTTAACGAAGAAACCAAAGCCCAGATAGAAGAAGATATCATGGCCGATTTTAGATTGGGCTATGAAGGAATTAAAAAACTGCCTAAAGATGCTAGGTTTGGTGTTTATGTTGCCTATATATATTATTCAAGGTTATTGGCAAAAATTAGAGAAATACCTGCCTCCAGAATCATGGAGGAAAGGATTAGAATAAGCGATAAGCAGAAATATGCGCTCTTTTTTGGTTCGTATCTTAGACACAGCTTTAATTTGCTCTAAAAGGCATTAATGAAAGTTTTAATTATTCTTTCTATTTTGAGCTTGCCCGCAGATACCCTTCTTTCTATTAGAGCGCTGTACCATAGCGCCATCGATAGCGAAGCATCTGCCATAAAGTTAGATGCTTATCTTAAAAATTTGCCATCCGACAATGCCATGGTTTTAGGTTATACCGGTGCAAACAAAATGTTGTTAGCCAAGTATGCGATCTTGCCAAGTCAAAAATATGCTTTGTTTTCTGAGGGTCGCCAAAAACTAGATAAAGCGATAGCTGCAGACCCCGCAAACCTAGAGCTAAGATACATCAGGTATAGTATACAGTTAAATTCACCTGGTTTTTTAGGTTATAATAAAGATATCAAAACAGATAGGGCTGCGCTTATAAGCGGAGCTGCTGCCATTGCCGATCACGAACTAAAAGTTAAGATTATTAGTTTTTTAGTGTTATCGGCCGGACTTACAGAAGCTGAAAGGAATTTGCTAAAATGAGCGTAGAAATGGTAATTTTAGTAGATGAGCTAGACCAAGAAATTGGTTTAATGGAAAAGCAGGAGGCCCATGAAAAAGCCTTATTGCATAGAGCATTCTCTGTTTTGATTTTTAATCAATTGGGTGAAACCTTATTGCAGCAGCGAGCTTTCTCAAAGTATCATTCGGCTGGCTTGTGGACAAACGCATGTTGTTCTCACCCACGTGCTGGAGAAACCACCATGGACGCTGCCAAAAGACGATTAAAGGAAGAATTAGGCTTTAGCTGCGATTTACAATTGAAGCACTCATTTATCTATAAAGCACCATTTGATAATGGACTGACAGAGCACGAATTCGACCATGTTTTTTTTGGAAACTATCAAGGTGATATGAATCTTAATCCTGCAGAAGTAGCTGCCGTAAAGTGGGTAAGCATAGATTGGCTTAAAAGGGATGTTCAATTAAATCCTGAGCAATACACCGTGTGGTTTAGAATGATTTTAGAAAAAATACACTTATAGCCCCACTTTAATATCTTCGCCTTTATGAAACTATTCACAAAGGTTAAGTTAAGCACGCTATTGCTTTTTGCACAGGTGCTATTAATGGCTCAAAGTCCTTATCAATCCTACCATAAAGATCCAGTTCAGTACCGTGAACACGTCTTGGATATTACAAAGATGAAGGTAGAGGTGTCTTTTTTACCCGAAATCAAACAAGTCAACGGTAAGGTAAGTCATTCGTTTGTGGTGCTTAGAAAAACGGTAGACTCCATCTTTTTTGATGGACCCGGAATCAATATAACAAAGGCCAATCTTAATGGTAAAAATCTAAGCTTTAAAACCAACAAATTGGGTGTTTGGGTTTACCCTTCATTGCCATTAACTTGGTCGCAATCGGCTGAAATAACCTTTGAATATACCGCCAAACCCAAAAAAGGCATTTATTTCATTGGATGGAATCAAGCAGAATTAAACGATTCTTTGGCTTATCCTTCTGGTGTAAAGTCAGACCCATTTAGGGTGAGAAGACAAATCTGGACCCAAGGGCAAGGCATAGATAACCGTCATTGGATTCCAATGTATGACGACATGAATGATAAATTCATTACCGAAACCGTTATTAAATTTGATAGCAAATATCAGGTACTATCCAATGGTCTATTAAAATCTAAAGCAAAGAATAAAGACGGAAGCCTTACATGGCATTATGCCATGTCTAAGCCGCATGCGGGTTATTTGCTGATGTTGGCCATTGGAAAGTATGAGGTTCAAACAGCTAAAAGTAAATCTGGTGTTCCCTTACAATATTGGTATTACCCAGAGTATAAAAATCGGGTTGAACCAACCTTTAGACACACACCAATGATGGTGGATTTTATGGAAGAGCAAACTGGAATTCCCTACCCATGGGAAAGCTATAGCCAGGTGATGGTGCAAGACTTTATGTATGGTGCCATGGAAAATACTACTGCCACCATTTTTGGCGACTTTTTCTTTGTAGATAACAAGGCATTTTCTGATAAAAATTATATAGGGGTAAATTGTCACGAACTTACCCATCAATGGTTTGGCGATTTTATCACAGCACGTGACGGTCGTGATGCTTGGTTACAAGAAAGCTTTGCCACATTTTATCCTAAACAACTCACACGTGTTTTAGATGGTGAAGACGAATGGAATTGGCAGCGAAGACAGCATCAGATATCGGCAGTAGAAGCGGGTAAAAAAGACAATTATGCTGTTAGACATTCAAGTGGTGGAACCGCCCGTGTTTATCCAAAAGGAGCTGCAGTATTAAGTATGTTGGTGCATTATTTAGGAGAAGAGCAATGGAAAAAGGTATTGAAACACTACCTACAAAAACATGCTTACGGCAATGTTGAAACCAATGATTTGCAACAAGCCATTAAAGATGTATTGGGTATGAACCTAGATTGGTTTTTCGACCAATGGATTCATAGAGGCGGAGAACCGCATTTTAGAATTCATTATGAAGATTTAAGCTATCAAGATGGGAGTCGCGCCACCGAAATAGCAATCGAACAAATTCATCCACATTCAGAAACGGTGCAAGCGTTTAAAATGCCAATTGCTTTTGAGGTTTATTATACCGATGGTACTAAATCTTCTGTTACCGATGAAATTTCAAAGGATTTTGAAGTGGTAAAAATTCCTAATCCCAATAAAAAGCCAATTGCCTTTGTTTTGTTCGACCCCCATTCGAATGTACTAAAACAGGTAACCTTTAAAAAGGGCCTAGAAGAATTAAAGGCACAATTGCAAGCACCAATTGGATATCTGGATAGATATGATGCGTTGGTGGGTTTAAGGGCTTTTGCTTTAGAACAGAAACGCGAGGCGTTGGTTCAAACCGTAAAAAGAGAGAAACATTATGCCATTTTAAATGAGGCTATTTCTCAATTAGCCTCAGACAATACGCCAGAAGTAAATCAACTTTGGCAAAACATTTTTAACAGCTCAGGTTCGGCGGTTAGAGCGCATTTATTGAAAGAAGTAGGCTTTAAAGAGGTCACTCGAAATTTATTTGAAAAGGCATTAACAGATTCAAGCTATGAAGTGGTGAAGAACGCTATGATGGCTTGGGTTGAAGCAGATGAGTTAAATAGAGGTAAGGTGTTGGAAATGTTCTCTAAAAATACCGGTGCATCCATGAATCATGCCTTACGAATTAAGTACCTTGAAACGAGTATTTTATACGGTTATGCAACTGCAGAAGGAGAAGTCAGGGAACTTATTGATTTTGCTTCGCCTAAGTATGAATTTAGAACAAGGGTGAATGCGTTTCAATCTTTAAGAGCTGTGCATAGCAGTCTTTTTACCTATTTAGGTATCAAAGATTCTTATCCTGTAGATTTATTTGAACCCATGTTGTCTTTTAATTCAAGGCTTTCTGGCCCAGCTGCAGAGCTTTGTAGATTCTTGTGTCAAGATGAGAATTTAAGAATTTATTTCAAGAAGAACCTTCAGGAGTCTGTACTCAGTGCAGAAGACAAGGAAATAATTAGGAATCTTATACCTTTGTTAAAATAGTCGAATACAACTTATGAAAAAATTAGCCATGCTAGCCACCTTAGCCTTGCTTTTGAGCACAACAGTTAAGGCACAAATTAAAAAGCATACCACTTCTGATGGAGAGCTTATCTTCTCGTTTGCAAATTACCAAATAGGTGATGATAAAATAAACACCCCTCCTAGGTTTACTCTTTTCTTTCATTACGGAAAGTATCAACACATTGATTTTACCAAGAACCTTGGTATTTATACTGGTATGGCCATTAGAAATGTAGGCTTTACCTCGAAGGTTACAGACACCATGGTAAAAAGAAGAGTGTATACCATAGGTGTTCCATTGGCCTTTAAAATTGGTGATCTGGGCAATGACAAGTATTTTTATGCAGGTGGAGAAGGGGAGCTAGCCTTTCATTTTAAAGAAAAAACCTTTGTGAATGATGTAAAAAAGAAAGAATCAGAGTGGTTTAGTAGTCGCAATAACTTGTTTTTACCTAGCGTATTTGTGGGTTTAAACTTTAAAAGCGGGTTGAACCTAAAGTTTAAATATTACCTAGAAGACTTTTATAACAAGGATTATGTAAAAGATGGAAAGAAAGTGTATCAGAATGTAGCGAGTTCTCAAATGTTCTACTTCTCCATTGCTATGAATGTTAGAAAGGGGTCTTACTACGGTAAGAAAAGAACATATAATAAAAACTCTTAAATAGGGAGATTTTTGCCTATTTTTTAGGGATACTTTGTTTTTTCTTTATAAAACATACTTTTGCAATGCATTAAGAATTCTGCCTAAGCAGGATGCCAACCGGGAAGAACACTACGGTGGTAAAGCAATGCGGACGGTCTTGTCAATAAATGTTCCTATTATAGTCAAGATGGCCAAAGTGCAAATGCATTTAACTATAAAACCAATTTAATAAAATATAAAGTAATATGGCTTATTTATTTACCTCGGAGTCTGTAAGCGAAGGGCATCCAGACAAGGTAGCCGATCAGATTTCGGACGCATTAATTGATAACTTTTTAGCATTCGACCCAGATTCTAAAGTAGCTTGTGAAACCTTAGTAACAACTGGCCAAGTAGTATTAGCTGGTGAAGTTAAGTCGCGCGCTTATCTAGATGTGCAAGAGATTGCAAGAGGTGTAATTCGTAAAATTGGCTACACCAAGAGCGAATACATGTTCGAGGCAAACTCATGTGGTATTCTATCTGCCATTCACGAGCAAAGTGCAGACATTAACCAAGGCGTAGATCGCAAGAAAAAGCAAGATCAAGGTGCTGGCGACCAAGGAATGATGTTTGGTTATGCTACTAACGAAACAGAAGATTATATGCCTTTAGCTTTAGATTTAGCGCATAAAATTTTAATTGAACTTGCTGCCCTAAGAAGGGAGAATAAAGCCATTAAGTATCTAAGACCAGATGCTAAGTCGCAAGTTACCCTTGAGTATGATGACAACAATAAGCCTGTTAGAATTGATTCAATTGTTGTTTCAACCCAACATGACGATTTTGATACTGAGCCAAAAATGTTGGCTAAAATTAAGTCGGATATTGTAAAAGTGCTTATTCCTAGAGTAAAAGCTAAATACAAGAAATACGCTCATTTATTTAACGACAAAATTAATTACCATATCAACCCAACCGGTAAGTTTGTAATCGGTGGACCACATGGAGATACAGGTTTAACAGGTCGTAAGATTATCGTTGATACTTACGGTGGTAAAGGTGCTCATGGTGGTGGTGCATTCTCTGGAAAAGACCCTTCTAAAGTGGATAGGTCTGCTGCTTATGCTACCAGACACATTGCTAAAAACCTTGTAGCTGCTGGTTTATGTGATGAAGTTCTAGTACAGGTTTCATACGCTATTGGTGTAAAAGATCCAATGGGTATTTATGTAAATACTTACGGCACTTCAAAAGTTAAAATGTCTGATGGAGAGATTGCAAAAGTGGTTGAAAAATTATTTGACATGACTCCTTACGGCATCGAAACACGCTTAAAGTTACGTAATCCTATTTATAGCGAAACAGCAGCTTATGGACATATGGGCCGTAAAAACGAAATCAAAGAAGTTAGCTTTAAAGGGCCTGATGGCAAAATGAAGAAGTTTAAAGTAGAGCTATTTACTTGGGAGAAACTAGATATGGTTGACAAAGTAAAAAAGGCATTCAAAATTAAATAATCTTTGTAATTGAATTTGGGTCAAACCAAAAACTAAAAGGCGGCACTTTGTGCCGCCTTTTTTTTATACTTGCTATATGAAAACCTTTTTAAACTTAGCGCTATTTGCCCTATTTTTTTATGCTTGTGATGAGCCTAAGAACAAGAAAAAAGTAACCACACCACCTACATCCATTAAAGAAAAAGCCAAGGTGCCATTTGCCAATAGGCAGGCTCACGAGTTTTTTAATTGGTGGTTTAAAAGTATGGGTAAGCCCATTAATATGAATGATCAGTTTAGGGCCAAATTATTTTATAAAAAGGATGTAGTAGAATTGTTTAAGTATTTGGATAGGAATAAACTTAGTAAGAAGCTTTTTAGTGGCATCCAAGATACTATTGATGGCTTAAGTTATAGAAGATTTAACTTAGCTCAAATTGAGTATAAAAATGTTACCTGGATAGACCAAGACAGGCTTCGTTCTTGTAGAAGAATCTCTAAAAGTGCTATGTGGGATTGCCTTGAAAGTGATTATGGAATTTCTGATTATTACTATGTTTCTAGACCCTTGTTTTCATCTGATTACAATTGGGCGGTAGTTAGTATTAACTATATGGAAAAGGAAGGCAAGAAAAGTTCTGGAGCTAACAGGCTATTTAAGCGTAAGGGTAAAGATGCTTGGGAAGAAGTAGCAATATTAACTTATTGGGGTAATTTTAAAGAATAGCAAATTCTTCGCCTTTTAAGTATTTTGTTTTAAGTAGTGGGCATACTTTGTATCGCTCATCATGCGTATCGTTGAACAAAGCTTCCAGAGTTTCATACACATGTTTGATTCCTATTTTATTCGCCCATTCAAATGGCCCAAAAGGGTAATTGGTTCCCAGTTTCATACTAGTATCTATGTCTGCAATACTAGCCGTTCCTTCCTGAAGTGTGTAACAGGCTTCGTTAATAATCATGAAAATAATCCTAGGAGTAACCATTCCCACGCGGTCCTCTACAACTTTATAAGGCCATTTTAGTTGGTCCATTACGGTTTGAACCAAAGGCGTTTGATGCTGGTTTAGAAGACTTATTTCTGTAAGGCTTCTATTGATAAAACTAGGTAAACAATTCATGCCTATAAGGTGGCAATCTAAGGGTCTACCATACTCGTTGAGGGCTGCGGCTAATTGTTTTTTAACGGCGCAAACAAAAACAAATGTGTCTTTAAGCCCTGCATAATATTTAAGCTGATCTGATTTTTCATCAAATTTTAAATCAAAAATGATATCAAAGTTTTTTAGATTAGCACTTAGTAAATCACTGTCATCAATTCCAGTAAATTCACATGAAATACCTTCAAGCTTTTCTTTTAATTCTTTTATTCTGTTCTTTGAACCTCTCGCCAAAATTTTCATATTCGCAGCTAAATCAGTTAAACAAAGATAAAGACCAAACCCTTATGGAAAAGAAAATAATTAC
>CAYUDC010000097.1:0-10428 GCA_964443415.1 uncultured Chitinophaga sp.
CCGTAATACTCAACAAAATTGTTTTCTGTTTCGATGAGTTTGATGCAATGCAGGGTGCCATTCTCTATGTGAGGGGCTAAAATATCCCAAATAGCCACCACGATGTTTTCTATAGACGGCATCATACCCTTTAAGAAATCTACATCCTCATTTAGGTTGCGATGGTCTAATTTTTCGGTAATCAGCTCTTGAATTACTTTTTTTAACTTCTTTAAATCCATCACCATGCCAGTTTCTGGATTGGCAATGCCTTTGATGGTTACCAATAATTCAAAATTATGTCCGTGATAGTATTTATTGGAGCATTTGCCAAAAAATGCTTCGTTTTCTGCTTCTGTCCATTTTGGATTATAAAGCTTGTGCGCCGCGTTAAAACGTTCGCGACGGGTGATATAAACTATTTTTTCTTTTGTTGCCATTGAAATGAGGCCACAAATATTCATACTTTCGTGCAATTGTCAAAACTTATGATTGTAATAACTGGCGCAGAAGGATTTATTGGAAGCTGTTTAGTGGCTCACTTAAACCATCATCACTATAATGATTTGGTACTTGTAGACGATTTTGGCTATGTAGCTGGACGTGAGAAAAACCTTGAAGGAAAAAAATTCTCTCATACAATTGCCCGCGAAAATTTTATCTCTTGGTTTCAAGAACATGCCAACCAAGTGCAATTTGTGTTTCATATTGGGGCACGCACCGATACTACCGAAAAAGACGAACAAGTTTTTAAGGTGCTGAACCTAGATTACAGCAAGGCAATATTTAAAATTTGTGCTGCCGAAGGCGTTCCGATGGTTTATGCTAGCAGCGCTGCTACTTACGGAAACGGTGATTTTGGTTACGACGATAGAGAGGATATACTCGATCAACTGCAGCCCATGAATCCTTATGGACGTTCTAAAAATGATTTTGATAAATGGGCTTTGGTTCAAACCGAAAAGCCATACTTTTGGGCTGGACTTAAATTTTTCAATGTCTACGGGCCAAACGAATACCATAAAGGCCGCATGGCAAGTGTGATTATGCATGCCTATCACCAAATCAAAGAAACAGGCAGTGTTCGCTTGTTTAAAAGCCATAGACCAGACTATAAAGATGGCGAACAAATGCGCGACTTTATCTATGTTAAAGACCTCTGCGAAGTATGTTTATTTTTAATGAAAACGCGCAAAAACTCAGGATTATATAATTTAGGTACTGGCCAAGCCCGCTCGTGGAACGATTTGGCTGGAGCAATTTTTAAAGCACTTCAACTGCCAACGCATATCCAATATGTTCCAATTCCAGAGGATATCAGAGATACGTATCAGTATTTTACAGAGGCAAATATGCAAAAGTTAAGGGCCATTGGATATTCAAATGACTTTACTAGCATTGAAGAAGGTGTAAAAGACTATGTTATTCATTATCTTGAACAAGAGAAATTCTATTAAGGCATTTGCTTCGTAAATCTATAAAATATATCCTTTGGCTGCTAGGAGGCTTGATTTTGCTGGTGATTTTAATGGCAACTGAGATTGCTATTTTAAAAAACACCAAGCAACAAGCCATCGAAAACCAAGAGCAAGTTCAGTTTCTGATGAACGAAAAAGAAGCTGAAAGTAAAGACCTAATTTATGCTGTTCTACAAGATACCAATCAGTTAAGCAAAAACTGGATGGATTACTTGGAACAAGCTAGAAATCTACATTTTATTTTAAATGTATATAAAAATGATACGCTCATCGGCTGGTCGGATCAACTCATAAATTCTACCAAAATTTCGGGGGCCATCAAAGATGGATTTTTTTATATCAACACCAATAATGGGGCCTATTGGGTGTCTGCCCTTAAAAGGGGGAGCTATAAAATTGCCATTTTCTATCAGCTTAAAACCAATTATAAATTTCAAAACCAATACATCAAAAATCATTTCAACGACGAGTTAAATTTCCTAGGCTCTGCGCTCTTTAGCCCTTCTCCCATCCAAGATTTTGTAGATTTAAATGATAGAAAAGGAAATTATGTTTGTTCTATTCAGATTTTTGGTTCGCCCAAATCTACACCTATTTGGCTTCAATGGTCGATGGTATGCTGCGTGTTTTTAATTGCCTGGTTTTTTCATTTAGTAAGTAAACAAGTAGTACAATGGAATTTTGTGGCAGGCACCGTTTTTTTTATCGGGTTGACCCAAACCGCACGATGGCTGTTTATTTTGTATAAAATACCAGTTTTTGTTTATGCCCACGAACTGTTTAATCCCAAAGTATACGGCTCTTCTACCTTTAACCCCTCTTTAGGTGATTTTTTAATAGCAGCATTATTGTTGCTTTGGTATTTGCTGTTAATTAGAGATACCGAATGGCAAGTGTCTAAAAAGCGAAGTGTTTATTATTTACATTTAATATTTGCCTCTTTGCTGTCTATGGTGCTGGCAGATGGCGCTTTTGACGCCATCAAAAGTATTGTGATCGACTCGCAAATTCTATTTGATGTAAACAATATCTATGCTTTAGATGTATTTACTTTTCTTGCCCTTTTTCTTGCCTTTGTTATTTTACTCTGTTGTTACCAAATATTCTTAAGGCTGTATAAAATTTTCTCATTGGGCAATATCAACCCTTACGAGAAGGTCATTACAGTGGGTTTGGTTTTCTTTTTTATTCAGCCATATATAGTGGCACATTTATTTGAAAGGCCGGTGAATTATGTGAATGTTAGCAGTTCACTCCTCCTAAGTTTCTTTGTATTTGTGCATTGGATCAAACCTAAACTAAACCGTTTTCAAGGTTACTTTATTTTGGTATTGCTACTTTCTGTTTTTACCTCTATGGCGCTGTATTACTTTAGCCAAGAGAAAGAGAAAGATAATCGCATTACTTTTGCTGGAAATATTGTTTCGCAAAACGATGTAAATGCAGATTATTTCTTACAGGATGTTGAAGATAAAATCTATCAAAGTCAACTTGTAAAAGCTTATTACGCCAATCCAATCGCCCTAAAATCTCAATTGGTAAAGCAATTACAACAGCTTTATTTTTCTGGATACTTAAGTAAGTATAGCATCTCGGTGTTTGATTATGATTCTGTTTACAATCATTATCATTCTAGAAACACTTATTCATTTAGTCAGGTAGATTATATCTACAAGCAATTTGGTTCACCCACCATTACCCGACATTTTAGATTTCTAAAGAACAACGCATACCTTAAGGGTTATCTTGGCAAGTTTAATATCAGGGCCAAAGGTCATTATATTGGTTGTATTTTTATTCACCTTCAACCTAAACTGCAACAAGATGTAACCCGGTTTGATGAGTTACTCATTGATGGATTTAAAAATCCTAAAAATAAAAAGACAGATTACTCTTATGCCATTTACAAAGACTTGCAATTGCTTAGTCAGAGTGGTCAATATGCCTATAGAACTACCTATACTTGGAATGGCTTAAAAGAAAAGTCTGAAATTATAGAAGAAAATGGGTACAACCATTTGATATTTAAAGAAGACGAGCAAATACTTGTGGTGGTAAGCGAAAAATCACCTAATTGGTATGAACCTTTTGGCTTGTTCTCTTTGTCTTTTACCTTCTTTAATATCTTATTGATATTATTGATTGGCTTGTACATATTTTTCAATAACAATTGGGTTAAAACCCATTGGTTTAAACCCAATCCTATTTTTCAAAAACTCCAGCTTGTCATTAATAAATTGCTGTTTTTTAAAGAGGGAGATTTAAAGTTTATCCGAACCCAAATTCAGCTAGGCATTATCCTGATTGTGTTTTTAACCCTTGCCGTAACTGCCTACTTTACCATTAGCTTTATCACTAGCCAAAACCTGCTTAAGCAAAACGATAAATTGGTGAGAAAGCTAAGAAGTGTAACCAATGCACTTGAAAATGAAAGTCAGGAGGTAAACTTTAAAGGACGTGTGAGCGATACCGAAGCCAGTATCAATCAAATTGCAGATTTTTATAATACTATTATCAGTTTTTTAAATACCAATGGCAATTTGATAACTTCTACCATCAAGAAGGTTTATGAAGCAGATATCATTGCACCTTTAATGAATCCAGAGGCATTTTTTCACCTAAACAACTTAAGAGAATCTCAATATATACAGAAAGAATCCATTGCTACTTTTTCTTATACAGGGGCCTATGCGCCCATTTTCTCTAGAAATAAAGAGCTTTTAGGCTTTGTGCAGCTTCCCGATTTTTATCAGGTGTCTGATTTAAACAAAGAGATTTCTTCTATCATGGTGGGTTTTATTAACCTATATGCCTTGATGTTTTTTGTGATTGGGGCCATGGCCTGGTTGGTTTCTAGAAATATCTCTTTTCCATTACGTCTTATTCAACGTCAATTGGCTCAAACCACCATTGGTAAGAAGAATGAACCTATTGATTGGGATAGGAATGACGAAATTGGAGAGTTGGTGAAGGCCTACAACAACATGATTGATCAATTGCAGGAGAGTGCAGAAAAGTTGGGAAGAAGCGAACGCGAAGGAGCTTGGCGAGACATTGCCCGACAAATTGCACATGAAATTAAAAATCCGCTTACTCCAATGAAACTTAGCGTGCAACATCTTGAGCGCGCTTGGAACGACCAATCTCCTAAACTACCTGAAACTTTTAAACGTGTTACTAAAACCCTCATTGCTCAAATTGATATCTTGAGCGAATTGGCCACCGAGTTTAGCAGCTTTGCTAAAATGCCGGTGCCAGAGTATGAAGAAATCTACCTCAACGAAATGATAGAGCAAGTGCTGCTGCTTCAAGAGCAAACCTTTGAGGGGCAGCTTATTTTTAATGAGACAGAACCCGTTTACTTATATTTCGACAAAGGATATCTTAACAGAACCCTCACCAACTTAGTTAAAAACGCCATACAAGCGATTCCAGAAGATAGAGAAGGACGAATTGAGTTGAGCGTTCGAAAAGAAGGCGAGCTGCTTCATATAGAAGTTAAAGATAATGGAACAGGAATTCCTAAAGACCAACAAGAGAAAATCTTTATGCCTTATTTTAGTACAAAAGTAATTGGTATGGGTTTAGGGTTGCCTATTGTAAAAAGTATGATTGAAAGCGGTGGCGGTAAAATTTGGTTTGATACCATAGAAAATCAAGGCACAACATTCCATATTTTATTGCCGTTAACCAAAGCAGAATGAGGTGGTACTTTCGTTTTTGTTTCTTTTTGGTTGTAGCTTTTTGGGCTGCCACCTCAAACGGACAGTACAAAAACAAGCCAATTACCAAAGAGCATATTCTAGTGAAGGATAGCTTTATTGTTGATACTGTACTTATTTTAAAAGGCAGTCTTTGGGTTAAAGATTATACCGCAGGCCTCGATTATGATTTTAACTATTACAATAACCAGTTTGTAAATAAACGTATCCCCATAGGAGCCATTCTTCAAATGGTTTACCAGCCTGTAAATCCTGGATTAAAACTCCTTTACCAAAACAAAGATGCTAAGTTATTACTCCCCGATATTCAAGCTAATCCAAACCCATTTAAATACACGCCAGGTAAAAACACTTTTGATTTGGGCTTGGCCAAAGAAGGCTTGCTGGTAAACGGTAGTATCATGCGTGGCCTAAGTTTGGGTAATAATCAAAATGCCATTGTTAACTCTAATTTAAATCTCCAAATCAGTGGCAAAATAAACAATGACGTAGATATTTTGGCTGCCATTAGCGATGATAATAATCCCATACAACCCGAAGGAAATACCCAAGATATTCAAGACTTCGACCAAGTATATGTGCAGCTTTCTAAAGTCAATCAAAAGGTGGTGGTAGGAGATTATCTCATTCAAAGACCGCAAGATTCTTACTTCCTTAACTACCAAAAAAAACTACGTGGTATTCAGGTTGGATCAACCCAAACACTTTCCCAAAAACAAGTATTGAGTGTTGGAGCACAAGCAGCTTTGTCGCGTGGAAGGTTTGTGAGAAATACCTTTTCGGGCATAGAAGGAAATCAAGGGCCATATAGACTAAGTGGCCCCAATGGTGAGCTTTTTATCATCATTGTTTCTGGTACGGAGGTTGTTTACCTAGATGGCGAAAGACTCAATAGAGGAGAGCAAAACGATTATGTGATAGACTATAACACAGGAGAAATAACGTTTATGCCCAAACGCCTTATCACCAGTTATTCTAGGATTGTCATAGAGTTTCAGTATGCCGATAGGTATTATGCGCGCACGGCACTCGGCACGCAAGTGCATTTACAAGGAAAATATCTTACCCATTACCTAAACTATTTTGTAGAAACCGACAATAAAAATCAACCCTTTCAACAACTCTTATCCGATAGCAATAAACTCTTATTATCTCAAGTAGGTGATAATCTCTCCCAAGCTTTTACACCTAGTGTGGTGCCGGTTTCGCCATTCGATAGCAAAAGAATATTATATAGAAAAACAGACAGCCTTGGGTTTTCAAATGTATATGTACATACTCCCTCTGCTAGCAATGACACTGTTTATTACGAAATTAGATTTACCTACGTTGGGCCCAAAAAAGGAAATTACATTCAAGCCGCCTCTGCAAGCAATGGGAGAGTGTTTAGTTGGGTTCAACCTATCAATGGCATTCCACAAGGCGATTTTGAACCGCTAACCTTTTTGGTAGCTCCCAATAGAAGGCAAATGATTACGGCAGGTACCATTCTCAATGCCCACAAAAACCACTTGCTTAAGTTAGAATTGGCCTTGAGCGACAACCACAAAAATTTGTTTAGTGACCTAGATAAATCTGATAATACAGGCTACGGATTAAAGTTAGAGTCTTTTAATAAATACTATTTTGTAGACACCAATTATAGAATAGAAAGTGCCGTGTTTTATGAGGTGGTAACTGCCAATTTTAGAAACTTAGAACGTTATCGGTCGGTAGAATTTGATAGAACATGGAATCGTCAATTGCAAAATATGGCCAATAAAGATACTGGCAACTTAGAACATATTGTTCAATGGCGCATAGCTTTTCTTCATAAACAAAAATGGCTTATGTATTATCAACTTGGCTATTACAACAGAGCATTAGGTGCCTATTTAGGAAGCAGACACCAAGGTGGACTAAAATATAAGGATAGCCTCAATAGATTTGAAGCCAATGGAGAATGGTTAATTGGTAAACAAAATGAACAGTTGTTTGTGCCAGGTTTTAATAACCAAGTGCAGGTGCTCAACGGCGTATATGCCAGAAAAATTAAATCGCAGTTGCTTAGCCTTAAAGCACAAACCGATCAAAGTAAATTCTTTCATGCAAAAGATAGTCTGCTCGGAGGCTCTTATGCCTATTACGAATATGGGGCAACCTTGCAACCACAAGACTCTTCTAAATACAATTATTACCTAGATTATAAACACAGGTTGGATCAACTACCACTTATAAATGGTTTTAAAAATCATACCCTTGCCAATGAATATAAGGCAGGAGCAAGTATCCTTCAAAAGAATTTTAACAGGCTGCAAGCAGACATTGCCTTGAGAGATTTTAAAGTTTTAGATACTGCATTTGCTGGATTAAAACCAGAACTCACCTTTTTAAGCAGAATCTCCTATGATTACGGCTTTTTAAAAAGAAAAATAACCGCAAATTCGTATGTTCAATTGGGGTCTGGAAATGAGTTACGTCGCGACTTTCAATACCTTGAAGTTCCGGTTGGACAAGGCTTATACGTTTGGAAGGACTTTAATGAAGATGGGGTTCAACAACTCAACGAATTCCAATTGGCTTCGTTTGCCGATAAAAATCTAGCGAATTATATTAAAGTTTTTTTGCCAACTACTTCGCTTATTAGCACCTATACTACTCAACTCAATCAAACCATTAATTTGAACTTTGGTTCGCCTTCTCTTACCCAAAGGAGTTTCAAAAATTTCTTGAAAAGGTTTAGCAATCAAACCGGATTGCGTTACGAGAAAAAGTCGGGGGCTTCCGAGAAGTTTACGCTCGATCGGTTTACTCGGTTCAACCCAAATGATACCAATTTAATTTCTTTAAATTCATTGCTTAGGAGCACTTTGTTTTTTAATAGAAGTTCGGCTGTTTGGGGCATGGATATTAACTATAATAAACAATCTTCTAAGATATTACTCACCAATGGTTTTGAGCGCAGGGCAAAAGAAGAAACAGGCCTTAGCATCAGGTATAATCTTAGCCAGAATTGGTCGTTTAATCAGGTGCTCAATGCGGGGGTTAAATTGTTAAACTCCGATTTTTTCTCAGAGAATAACTATCAATTTAGGTACCTCGAAACCAAGCCGAAAATTTCCTATCAATACCTTCAATTATGGAGGGTAAGTATTCAATATATGCATACGCAAGCCACCAACTTACCCATGTATGGGGTAGGAAATGCCGTCATTCAACAGCTTGGATCTGAGTTAAGGTATGCCAAACCCAAATTAGGCGTATTAACCTTGGGATACAATTATTATGAAGTTGCCTTTGAGGGCAATATTAATACGCCATTGGCTTATGAAATGTTGCAAGGTTTAAGTGCAGGAAACAATCAAATTTGGACCATTAACTTACAACAACGATTGGGTCAAAACTTACAAATTAACTTTAATTACGAGGGCAGAAAAAGTGGTCAAATACCCATCATACATACTGGAAGGATGGAAGCACGTTACTTATTTTAGCGAATAAATTTTACCTTGCAGGTATGAGCGAAACACAACAAACTAGAAAGATTGTGGATTTAATCATCAGAATTAGTCTGCTGTTAGGACTTTTACTATGGTGTTTCTTAATCCTAAAACCATTTCTATTTCCATTTATTTGGGGTGTCTTAATTGCGGTAGCCCTTCATCCAACGCATGTTTGGGTTACCAGTAGGTTTCGTTTGAACCGAAAGCTTGTGGCAGGCATTCTTTGCCTACTGATGATTCTCTTAATTTTGATTCCTGCCTATGGTTTTTTTTCAACCATCACCCAATGGCTCATAGAGCTTAAAGCTAACTTTGAATCTGGAGAAATTGTTATACCAGAACTACCGCAGGAGATTAAAAATATTCCTTACATTGGAGCGGCTATCACTCAGTTTTTAGAAAATATTCATGGCGATTTCACCTCCATCCTACAAGAATATAAAGATGAAATTTTGAGTTTGCTCAGGAACTTTGTTGGGCTCTTGTTAGATACAGGCGTTAACCTGTTTCTGGTGGTAGTGGCCATATTTATTGCAGGTTTTTTATTGGCATATAACGGCCTTGAAGAATGGGTAGATAAGCTGTTTAACCGCGTTATTGGAAAAGAAGGTTATACTTATGCCGAGCTGAGTGCCAGAACCATTCGAAGTGTGGTGAAGGGTGTATTGGGCGTTGCCGTTATACAAGCTTTATTAGCTGGCTTAGGATTAAGTTTATCTGGTATTCCTCATGCGCCTATTTGGACATTGATAGCTTTGATATTTTCTATCATTCAAATAGGCCCAAGCATTGTAATGGCAGGTGCTGCCATTTATTTGTTCTTCACCCAAAGCCTTTTATTTGCCTCTTTATGGACAGCCTATTTTGTATTGGTATCTTTATCTGATAACATCATGAAACCGTTTTTGCTGGCCAAAGGCGCAGAGGTTCCCATGCCAGTCATTTTTATTGGCGTGGTAGGAGGCTTTTTGCTTTCGGGCTTTATTGGCCTTTTTGCGGGTGCCATTGTATTAAGCATAGGGTATAAGTTGGTGTTAAAATGGATAGAAGAACACCCTCATACCCCTGCTGCTAAATAACAATATTCACAATCTTACCTTTTACAAAAATTACCTTCTTAGGTGTGTTTCCCTCAAGCCATTTAAGCACCACTTCGTCTTTTAAAACAGCGTGGGTTACTTCATCTTGGCTTAATTGTAACGAAAATTCGATATTGGTTCTGTGTTTGCCATTGATAGAAATAGGATAACTAAAGCTGTCTTCTACCAGGTAAGCTGGATTAAATTCTGGGAAGCTAGCCTTTACAATGCTATCAGACTCTCCGATGGCATGCCATAACTCTTCTGAGATATGCGGTGCATAAGAAGAAAGGCAAATTAATAAGTCTCTTAGTACCTCACGCTTATTGCATTTTAGTTCGCTTAACTCGTTCACACAAATCATAAAAGTACTCACCGAAGTATTAAAAGAGAAATTCTCTATGTCTTCTCCCACCTTCTTAATGGTTTTGTGTAAAGCCTTTAACTCGGCTTTGGTGGCAGCTTCATCGCTTACTATCAGTGTTGCGTCCTTATCATAAAACAAACGCCATAATTTTTTAAGAAAGCGATGCACCCCTTCAATTCCTTGAGTGTTCCAAGGCTTACTTTGCTCGATAGGCCCTAAGAACATTTCGTACAAGCGCAAGGTGTCTGCACCATACTGAGCAACAATGGCATCTGGGGTTACCACATTCCATTTGTTTTTGCTCATTTTTTCAACTTCCCA
>CAYUDC010000098.1:0-10337 GCA_964443415.1 uncultured Chitinophaga sp.
AAAACCCAAGAAACCATTGGCAGACTTATTTCATTTGGTATTCGTGCTAGCTGGACTGATGCCGAGCTGAAAGATTTAGTAGGAAAAATGACTCAATCAATTCATCAAGCACTTTCTATCACGGCTTAAATCTCTTTCATGGCACATAAAAATTTTAAGTCGATAGAAAAAACTGTTTTTGGTAGAGGCAGTTTCGCGCAGCTTGCAGACATCGTGGCTCCCATCAGAGAAAGAAATCAAAAGTATTTTGTTTACATCGTAGACAATTATTTTAAAGGAAAGCCACTTGCCATGCAATTGCAAGCATTACCAGAAGATGAAATTTACTTTATAGATGTTGATCCCCATGAGCCAACCACCGAACAAATAGATCAATTACGAGACGAGATCCTTGCAAAAAAAGGATTACCCAGTGGTTTAATTGGTATTGGTGGTGGAAGTATCATGGATATTGCCAAAGCTTTGGCTTTGATGCTCACCAATGAAGGTTCATCGGTTCAATACCAAGGATTAAACCTCATTAAAAAACCAGGTGTTTACCACCTAGGCGTGCCCACTATTTCTGGCACAGGTGCAGAGTGCAGCATGACTGCCGTGCTTACTGGGCCTGAAAAGAAATTGGGTTTAAAATGCGATTGGACCATTTTTGATCAGGTGATACTAGATTCTGAATTAACCGAAAGTGTACCAACCGATAAATGGTTCTACACTGGCATGGATACTTTTATTCATTGTATAGAAAGTAGGGATGGCATTTTAAATAATGCTTATAGCTTTGCTTATGGTGAGCAGTCTCTTAAGTTATGTAGAGAGGTATATCTTGGAGAAAATGCCGGACGTTCTCCCGAGAATGATGATAAATTAATGGTTGCCTCCTTGATGGGTGGATTAAGTTTAACGTATTCGGAAGTGGGTATTTGCCATGCTTTAAGTTATGGATTAAGCAAAATTTTTGGTGAGAAACATTGTTATGCCAATTGCTTAGCCTTTCAACATTTAGGAGATTATTATCCAGAAGGTGTGGCAGAATTTAAAACCATGCTGCAACAGCATCAAATCACCCTACCTCAGGGCCTTAGTAAAGCTTGGAGCGAGGAGGAAATTACCGCCATGGCGCAAGTGGCCTATAATCTTCCACACATGTGGAACCATGCCATAGGTACTGATTGGAAAGAAAAAATTACTTTAGACACGATTAAAGACTTATTTAGAAGATTGTAACATGACAAAAATTGTAAAGGTTGGTGATATCGAATGTGGTTCAGATGAGTTATTTCTTATCTCGGGCCCTTGTGTAATCGAAGAAGAATCGATTATGATGAAAACCGCAGAAATGCTTAAAGAAGTTTCTGAAAGGTTAAAAATTAAGGTGATTTATAAATCATCCTTTCAAAAAGATAACCGCAGTAGCTTAAAATATTATGATGGCCCTGGATTGTCGGCAGGTGTTAAAATGTTGGCCAAAATAAGAGAGCAGTTTGGCTTTCCTATATTAACCGATGTGCATTATCCAGACCAAGCCACTGCCGCCGGCGAGGTGGTTGATGTTATTCAAATTCCTGCCTACCTATGTATGCAAAGTACCCTCTTAGTGGCTTCTGCCAAAACAGGTAAGGTGGTAAACATCAAACATGGTCAGTTTTTGGCACCAGATAACATGAAGCACCCTGTTGCCAAATGTGTAGAAAGTGGTAACGACCAAATCATTCTAACCGAACGTGGTTATACTTTTGGCTATAACGACCTTATCGTGGACCCAAGAAGTTTCTATCATTTAAGAAACATTGGATATCCTGTTGTATTTGATGTTACCCATTGCGTAAGAAAATATGGTACACCAAGCGCCGACCCAAATGGTGGTGCCCGTGAATTTTTACCAGTATTAAGCCGAGCTGGCGTAGCAGCAGGGGTAGATGGCGTTTTTATAGAAACTCATCCTGAGCCTGCAAAAGCCTTATGCGATGCGGCCTCCCAATTATGTGTATATGATTTAGAAGAGTTTTTGAAACCATTAATTGAATTACATCAAGTAGAACTAAAATATAGAAAGTAATGAAAGCCTTACCCCTAAAATCCGTTCTTACCATTTTGTTGTTGTTGTGTTTTTGGTTTGAACCAAACCATGCTTATGCGCAATACGAAAGACCCAGAGAAGTAAACAACACTGGTGGAAAAACTGCCAATACCTTTTTGAGCTTTGGCTCAGGGCTAAAGCACAAATACGGATTAATTGGCTTGGGGGTTGGGATGAAGTTGGGTGAAAATGTGTTAGGTGAGTTAAACCTTGGCTTAGGTATTTATGGTTTTAAAACAGGTATTACTGCTGTATTTAATGCTGGCTCAAACAAAAAATGGAGGCCAACCTTAGGTTTGTCAAGAGTTTCTGGACTTGAAGAAGTTGAAATGGAGGTAGAGGTAGTTCATAATTTGATAATTTATAAAACTACCACCAAGTTAGACTTACCAGAAGCAATTGTTCTTACTCCTGGCTTTCAAAGAGTGTTTATGTTTAGAAATGGCAGTAACCTTGCGTTAGATTTTGGTATCGCTATTGGGCTTAATAATTTTGATCCAAGGTTTTCGGATCAAAGTGTTTTAATTAATGGTATTGTTACACCCGCCTCCGAAGTTGAATTAACCAAAATTCAAAAACAAGCCATTAGATTTGCTGGTCCAACCGGCCTATCCATTGGTTTAAGCTATAACTTTGGCTTGGGCTTAAAATAACCAATGTTCGGAAAATTGACTGAAAAGATTATTTTTGCCCCCGTTCTATCTTATTTAGACTTATATACAAATGGAATTATACTTAGATTCAGCTAACCTAAAAGAAATTGAAGAAGGCTTTAAATTGGGCATTCTTAATGGATTAACCACCACCCCAACTTTCATGCAACGTGAAGGTATTACCGATGTGGATGGGATGATTGTTAAATTGTCGAAAATTGTACCTGTACTTCAAATTGAGGCTTTAGGTGATACCGCTGAGGATGTTTTGGCAGAAGCAAAAAGACAGTTGGCTCTTGGTTTAGACCCAAAGAAAACGGTATTTAAAATTCCGGTTTCATTAGAAGGTGTAAGAGCTTGCAGATTGTTAAGAAACGAAGGATTATTAGTAAATGTACATTTAGTTTATACCCTTCAACAAGCGTATATGGCTATGCATGCTGGTGCTACTTATGTTTGCCCTTTGGTGGGTAGGTTGCAAGACCAAGGTCATGATGCCCTCGATTTAGTAGCACAAATTGTAAATGCAGTAGACCATTATGGTTATGATACCAAAGTAATGTTCTCATCAGTAAGAAATGTGGAGCATGTAAGAAATGCGTTAAACCTAGGTGTTCATACGATTACTGTGCCATTAAAGATATTAAAGCAATTAACCGAAAACCACTTTACCTCTGTTGGTACCGAGCAGTTTATTCACGATACTCGTTTGATGACGGTAAAGGTGAAAGAGGCCATCAATGGGGTAAACCCGATTGTGAGTGCCGATACCACCTTGGTAGATGCTATCGTAAAAATGACCGAATATGGTTTTGGAGCCATTACCATTGTTAATGCAGATGGCAGCTTAAAAGGGGTGTTCACCGATGGTGATTTGCGCAGAAAAATTCAAGCAGAAGGCAGAGATGTCCTAAGCAAAAAAATGGGAGACTTTACGTACGGCGATGCCAAAGCGGTAGAGGCTGGAGCTTTGTTAAATGATGCTGCTCAAATTTTAAAGGCTACCAAAGTTGATACTTTATTGGTAACCGAAAATGGAAAACCTGTTGGAATGCTAGACATTCAAGACTTAGAAGCATAACCTAAATTAATATTATAAAAGCCGCTTATAGCGGCTTTTTTTATGAGCCAACATATGAATGATATTCAGTTTATATTCGAACAAATAGGAGGGCAGTTTAATGCAAATGCAGAAGCAATGTCCTTTAAATTAAAGGGCATCAAAGCTTTTGTGTTTGATTGGGATGGTGTGTTTAACAATGCCGTAAAAAACGAGAATAAGAGCAGTAATTTTAACGAAGCAGATAGTATGGGAACCAATATGCTTAGGTTCAGCCATTATCTAAAAAACCAACAATTGCCTAAAACCGCTATTATATCTGGCGAAAAAAACGAGTTCGCTTTTTACTTTTCGGAAAGAGAACACTTTGATGCTTGTTATTATAAAGTGCCCAATAAAATTATTGCCTTAGACCATTTTTGCGCTGAGCACGGCATTAAACGAGAAGAAGTTTGCTATACTTTTGACGATGTGCTGGATTTGAGCATTGCCGAAGTTTGTGGTCTTCGTATGATGATTCATCGCAAGGCAAATCCGCTTTTTAGAAATTACCTCATTAAAAACAACTTGGTGGATTATATCACAGGTGCAGAAAGTGGCAATTTTGCAGTGAGAGAAACCACAGAATTATTAATGGGGTTGAACCAAAATTATGATGCCTGTATGGACGAAAGAAAAGACTTTTCGCCAGTCTATCAAACCTATTTAGGTAGAAGGCAAGAGGTTCAAACCAAGTTCTTCTTCATAGAGAATCATCAGGTTCAGGTGTCTGAAAGACCTTAACTACTCTTGTTTTTTAAATAGTGATAGGAGGCATTCTGTGAACCATTAGCAGTAGCTCCTGGACCTGAGTGAAGAAATAAGGTATCGTTTACTCCATCTATTTTCCTAGCTTTTGCTTGGTCATTCCATTGTAAATTTAGAATATCCATTACACCTTGTTTGGCCTCAGTATCATAAATAGGAAAAGCACATTCTACCCGGTTAATTAAGTTTCTTGTCATCCAATCTGCCGAGGCCAGGTAAACCTTTTCTTTGCCATCATTGCCAAATACATATACTCTGGCATGCTCTAAGAACCTATCGATGATGCTAATTACTTGAATGTTTTCACTGCTATTTTTTATGCCTGGTACCAAACAACAAATGCCTCTTACGATTAATTTTATTTGCACGCCTGCATTGCTAGCATCATACAATTTCTTTATAACATCAATGTCTACAAGAGAATTCATTTTTGCCATGATCCAGGCTTTTTTGCCTTGTTTGGCAAAAGCAATTTCTTTGTCTATTAATTCCAAAAACTGCTTTTTCATGAAATCTGGTGCTACTAACAAATGCTGATAAGGTCCTCTTTTGATACTTGCAAAGAGGTAATCTGCCAACCAATCTACCTCTTGGGTGATTCTTGTGTCTTTGGTAAATAAGCAAAAATCACTATACAATCTAGCAGTTACACCATTATAATTCCCTGTAGATAAATGGGCATACCTCACGGTTTTGCCTTCTTCTTTGCGGTAAATCAAGCAAATTTTGGCATGCACTTTTTGCCCAGGTTTGCCAAAATGAACTTGTGCACCAGCTTCTTGTAATTGGTTGGTCCAATAGATATTTGATTCTTCATCAAAACGGGCCTGCAGCTCCATTAATACAATCACCTTTTTGCCATTTTTTACTGCATTTATCAAAGCATTTACTACATTACTGTTTTTAGCAACACGATATAAGGTAATGAAAATGGTACTAACCTTTGGATCGATGGCAGCCTCACGCAAAAAACGAATGAGATAATCAAAGCTCTGGTAGGGCATGTGCAGCAAAATATCTTTTTGGCTGATGGCATCAAAAGTTAGTTGCTGGTTCTCGAAAGCAGGAACAGGTATAGGAGCTTGCGGAGCAAAGTAAAATTCGGGTCGAGCAATTTTAGGAAAATCCATAAAATCTTTGAAGTTATGGTATCTACTTCCCGGTATAAGGTTTACATTTCTTAAATCTAACTTCTTAATCAATAGTTCTAACATCTCTTTGGGCATGGCTTCGTCGTACACAAAGCGCGTAGGAATGCCTTTAGAACGTTGTTTTAAACTCTTTTGAAGTTTATCCAATAGATTTACTTGATAATCATTTTCGTCTCTGCTAATCTCATATTCGGCATCACGGGTAATTTTAATGATATATCCTTCGAAAGAGGCATAATCAAAAATAGAAAAGATGCGCTTAAGATTCAGTCGAATGATATCTTCGAGCAACACGATATGAATATCATTTTGGGTAAGTGGTAATGAATAGAACCTGCTGATGATATTGGTAGGAACTTCAATGATGGCATGCTTAGGCGGTAGTCCGCTTTGGCTTTGTTTCATCCTCACTGCTAAATAAATGCTGCGGTCTTTTAGGTGAGGAGTGTGCTTAAGTTCGTCAATCACTACTGGAAAGAGCTGATTGAGTACATTGGTTTTAAAGTATTCTCTTATTAAATCTCTTTCGGTATCGGTTACTTGGGATTCATTGAGTAAGAAAATGCCGTTTCTATTGAGTTCGGGAAGCAGCATTTGATCATAGATTTCGTTGAACTTATTTTGCAGTACCAGTACATTTCTTTGAATTTCTGCTAGCACTTCATCTGGCGAATTTTGGTATTCTGAGATGGCTTTTTTGCCATTTACCCTTTGCAATCGCCTAATTTGGGCTACGCGTACCCTAAAGAACTCATCGAGATTAGACGAAAAAATGGCCAAGAATTTTATACGCTCCATGAGCGGATTGCTCGGGTTTTCTGCTTCTTGTAAAACCCTTTCGTTAAAACTAAGCCAACTGATTTCTCGGTCTTTGAATAAATGTCCTTTTCGGTCTTTAATCATGTGTCACAAAGCTAAGCTTATCAAAGGCCAAAGTCAACTTGCTTTATGAGTCAGTATGTTAAGTTTGTGTTAAGAAGGTTTGACCCAAGCTAGTTTTGAAAATGCTAACTACAAATACTCAATTTTTGAAATCACTGGGCAAACCATAGCCAACATGGCACTCACTCCGCAGTACTTTTCTTTGGATAGGTTTACTGCCTTCTCCATTTTCTCTCTATCTGCCTCTGCTATTTTTATTTTGTAAACCATTCTAATTTCGGTGTAAATACGCGGATGCTCGTCTCTTAAATCGGCTTCTACATGCACTGTAAAGTCACTAAAGTTTACATGCATTTTGTTAAGTAAAGATACCACATCCATTCCTGTGCAACCGCCTAAAGAGGTTAACAATAAAGGTTTTGGACTTGGGCCTGAGTTAGTTCCTCCTCCAGCTTCGGTGGTGTCGATGGTAATTTCGTGTGCGCCATTTATTTGACTCACAAACTGCATTCCTGCTGTAAAGCGGGTTTCTGCTTGGTGTAAGGTAGACATACGATTCAATTAACTTAAACTATACCAGCTGCCACCATTATAAGCTTTTACTCCGTTTTGGTTTAAGAAGTTGGTGGCTTGCGAACTTCTCATGCCACTGGCACAAACACAAATAATTTCTTTGTTGAGTTTTTTGATACTGTTAAGTTGACCCGATAGTTTGTTTAAAGGAATATTCTTTGAACCTTTAACATGGCCACTAGCAAATTCACCTTCGCTACGAACATCTATAATGATTGCTCCATTTTCTAAGGCAGCTTTCATTTCTTCATTGGCTTTCCCACCAAAAAGATTTTTTAAAAAATTCATCATTTTTATATAAAGTTTAAATTGAGTAAATTATAATTATTTGGCTATAGCCGAGGTAAGGATGTTTACCAATTGGCCAGTTGGAACCACGCCCGATTGTCTCCAAAGGGTTTGGCCTCTTCTAAACAACATCAAAGTGGGTACCCCTTGAATTTGGTAAAAAGCAGCAGCTTGCGGGTTTCTATCCACATCTACTTTGATTATTTTTACAGCTTCGCCCATGGCGGCAGCTGTTTCTTTTAAAATGGGCGCCATCATTTTACAAGGGCCACACCATTCTGCGCTAAAATCTACCAATACTGGAGTGTCACCGTTAATTAATTCATCAAAGCTATTCATTGTCTTATGAGTTAGTTTCTTTCTCTGTTTTTTTGTTTGTTAAATCCCTGATAGAATCTCCAATTAGACCTCCCATGAATACACCATATAAGGTGCTATTGATGGGGTTTGAGGTAATGGCACAGGTACCATTGGCACACCCAATAAAATAATAGTAGGCATATCCTGCAGCTGCACCTACTAGGGTGCCAGCACTTATAAAAATCCAACGTTTATTCATGTAAGTATTTAACATTAAGATAGGAACATTTATTCATTTAGGTTTTCAAAAAAAATCACATCAAACAATCACACTTATCAATACATTCTAGCACCTGGCTTAAGTTTTTTTCTTTAAGCTTATAGTAAGCAGAAGTGCCAACTTTTCTAACCTCCAATAAACCCTTAGTTTTCATGTTAATAAGATGGTGCGATAACAAAGATTGCTCGCAACCAGTGCGTTCTACTAATTCATTAACGGTTAGTTCTGCATGCGATTGTAACTGCCCAATCACTGCCAATCGGGTGGGATGGGCTATGGTTTTGAGGATATAAGCAGCCTTTTCTAGCTTGTGTTTATCTGGTTTCATTTTTTCGTCTACAAATATATGAACATATTTTCATATACAAAGAATATTTTTTTATTTCTTATCTAATTGCACCTTTGTGCTATGGTGATAGGCTTTGATGCAAAAAGGGTATTTAACAATCGAACGGGATTGGGCAATTATAGCAGGATGCTATTAACAGACTTATATCAAATAGCACCAAGTACCACACAATTTGCATTGTTTACGCCCAAAATAAGTATTGAAACAGAGTTCTTTTTGCACGATCCAAGGATGAGAAGAGTGATGCCGCAAAGAGCCTATAAACATTTTGGGGGTATTTGGCGCAGTTTTCAGGTGGCTAAAGAAGCGGCTCTGCAAAAGGTAGAAGTTTTTCATGGCTTAAGTAATGAGCTACCAAATGGTTTAGAGAAGTATCAGATACCGGCGGTAGTAACCATACACGATTTAATTTTTTTGGAGCGCCCAGAGTTGTACCCAAGAACTGATAGATTAATTTACCGCCAAAAATTTGAGCAGGCTTGTAAAAAAGCTCAGAAGGTTTTGGCTACGAGTGTAGCCACCAAACAAGACATCATAAAGCATTTTGGCATCGATGGCCAAAAAATAGAAGTGGTGTATCAAGATTGTCATCCAGGTTTTGCGCATAATTTTTCGGATGCTGAAAAATGGCAGGTATTAAAGCATTTTGGCATTCAAACTCCATTTATCTTAAGTGTGGGAACTATCGAGAAGCGGAAAAATCATTTAAATCTGCTTAAAGCGTTTCAACAGCTGGGTGCAAAAGACCTAACTTTGGTGCTGGTGGGGAGGCGCGCCGACGGCGCGCCTCCTATAGACGCCTTTATTCGCCAACATCAATTGGAAAACAAAGTGATAATCATCGAAGGTATTTCTTTACACCACCTCCAAATACTTTACAAGTGCGCCCATGTATTTGCCTATATCAGCGAAATTGAAGGCTTTGGAATTCCGGTGTTAGAAGCCCTTAAAGCAGGCATACCCACCCTATGCTCCAACATCTCTTCTATGCCAGAAGTGGCAGGAGAGGCCGCCTTACAGGTAAATCCCGCCGATATAAGCCAAATTCAATCTGCTTTATCCGAGTTGGTTCAAACCGAAACCACCCGAAACGCCCTAATAGCCAAGATGCCTGAGCAGGTGAAAAAGTTTGATGGAAAAAAAATTGCTCAACAGGTACTTTCCATTTATCAGTCGCTCTAAATTGCAATTATCACTTACCTTTGCGCTGTGTTAGTTGAATTAAAAGATCCCGTATTTAAAAAGTTATCTGCCTTGGCTAAAGCCAAGAATATACAAGCTTTTGTAGTGGGCGGTTATGTGAGAGATTTATTGTTGAACCGCGGCTCAAAAGACATAGACATTGTGGTGATAGGCGATGGGATAGACTTTGCCCAAGCATTTGCAGCAACCTTGCCTCAAAAAACCGACTTTGCCGTATTTAAAACCTATGGCACTGCCATGGTTAAAACAGCAGATTGGGAAATGGAGTTTGTGGGCGCGCGCAAAGAAAGCTATTCAAAAGACAGCAGAAAACCCGATGTATTGCCTGGTACTTTGCAAGACGACCAGCTTAGACGAGACTTTACCATCAACGCCTTAGCCATCTCTCTAAACCATGATTCTTTATTTGAATTGGTTGACCCTTTTAATGGAGTTGCTGATTTAGAAAATAAACTCTTGCGTACACCCCTAGAACCTGGTATTACCTTTGATGATGATCCCTTACGTATGATGCGCGCCATTCGCTTTGCCACGCAATTGCAATTTAGCATTCATGCACAAACATATGCCGCACTTTATGATTACGCCGAGCGCTTACATATTGTATCTAGGGAGCGAATCATCGATGAATTTAACAAGATTCTAGCCAGTAAAAAGCCTTCGATTGGTTTGCAAATGCTTTATGAGACAGGCCTGCTTAAATTGTTTTTTCCTGAG
>CAYUDC010000099.1:0-10304 GCA_964443415.1 uncultured Chitinophaga sp.
CGCGCTAGGTGGTCAGTTTATTCCGCGAAAAGGTGGTCAATTTCACCGTTTTCTCAACCAGGTAGACAACCAATGGGAGGCAACAGCGCTCCTTGGCATTTTGGTGGTTGCTGGCTCATAGGGGCCAGAGATGGACAACGTTGTGTGTCTATGCGTGTTACCTCTAATGATGAAGGTAAATCGCTATTTGGTGTGATGACTTATGCCGGAGAAGGGCCAATAGGTTTTAAAGCCACAGCAACCCTCAACCAACATGTAAATACCTATGTGCAATGGGGAGGTAATTCGGCTCCATGGCATAACAATGGTGTAATGGTTCTAAGTAGCAGACAACCACAAGAAATTAATTCTATTGATATAGCTTCTCAGGACAATGGACAAACATTTTCTGGTGAGGTAGTTTATGATGGCGTAGGACCAATAGGCTTTAGGGCACGTTTGATTACTGGAAATTGCTAGGCAGTAGAAAATCAATGGGGCGGTGATAGTGCACCATGGCATGATGGCGGACAATGGGTTATTGGCACCCCCGATCAGCAACGTTGTGTAGCCATGAATGTAAGTGGAAATCCATTAGTTGGCCAAATGACGTATGCCGCCGTAGGTCCAATCGGATTTAAATCGGCATATGAAGGTTAATTGAAAGCATAATAGTTTATTGGGTAATATGTAGAATGCATATGAGGCCGTCTCAGTTTTGGGGCGGCCTTATTTTTTGATTTAGTTAGGGGTTAGCTGCATGCAGTTAATAGTTCTCTTGTTTATATTAAATACCTAAACTCGTTTAACTGGTTGCCGATAGAAATTAGATTCAGAGATCAGTTTGCCCTTTTGATGCCATTAGATTAATCGAATAAATTCTATAAAAAGCTCAATGAATATTTACAAACCTATTGTTGCGTTATGCTGTTTTTTGCTCCACGTAGCGGATGATTTTATCGCTACCAGCTATTAAAATAATTAAGTAATTTAATGTCAATTGTTAGCAAACTTGAAGTCTTATTTGATAAGCTTTGGCCAATCAATAGAAGTCTTACCGGCGATGGTAATCGCCTCACACTAGAAGTATTGAAAGAGGTGATTGATTTGCAGATTTCAGAAATACCCAGTGGCACTGCTTGTTTTGATTGGGTAGTTCCTCCAGAATGGAATATCAAGGAAGCTTGGATCAAAGATCATGTTGGAAATATCATTCTTGATTTTAAAGATAATAACTTGCATATTCTTGGCTATTCTCAAGCTTTTGAGGGGATAGTTACTTACTCGGAACTTGTCAAGCACTTGTACACTATTCCAGAACAACCTGATCTTATTCCGTACCGTACTTCATATTATGAAAGAAGGTGGGGTTTTTGTCTTTCTCATCATCAATTCATGGCACTTGATCCTCATCAAACGTATGAGGTAAAAATTGATGCCACCTTTCAAAAGAATGGGCATATGACCATAGGGGAGGCCTTCCTCAAGGGTGAATCAGAAGAAGAAATTTTGTTCTCTACCTATATTTGCCACCCTTCGATGGCGGTGAATGAACTGTCTGGACCTCTAGTAACTGCCTTTATTTATCAGAAATTAAAGTCTTTACCTTCTTTGCGATATTCATACAGGTTTCTTTTTATACCCGAAACCATTGGCAGTATTTTTTGCTTATCAAAATATGGCGAGTTTTGGAAAAGGCAGCTTAAAGGCGGATTTGTAGTAACTTGTGTAGGACACGCGGCTCCTTTTACCTACAAAAAAAGCAGATTGGGTAATAGCATCATAGACCAAGCGGTTGAGGTTGTTTTAAAACATGGCCAAGAACCCTATTCCTTACTTGATTTTTTTCCAGGCGGAAGCGATGAGCGCCAGTATTGTTCGCCTGGTTTTAACTTACCCGTTGGGTCTTTAATGAGAAAAATGTATGGACAATATCCAGAATACCATACCTCAGGGGATAATAAATCTATCATGTGCTTTGAGAGCATGGAGAAAACTATTTCTGTTTACTTAGAAATCATCCAACTGCTTGAAAGGAATAAGCGCTTTATTAATAAGTTCCCTCATTGCGAACCTCAACTAGGCAAACGTGGGCTTTATCCAAGTGTTAGTAAACCAAAAGGAAATAACAGTTTCATTCAATCGATGATGTGGCTTCTTAATTATTCGGATGGAACCAACGATTTAATCTCAATCATTCAGAAAAGTAATTTACCGCCAAATGATGTATATGAGGCACTAGAGGCATTGCTTGCTTCTGAAATCATATGTTCGAATGAAGTGGAAGAAGAAATGCTTCATCATCACTCTAAAAATTAACCCTTTAAATACCCCTACATTTATAAATGAAAATACTTGGTATAAGATATGGTGGGCATGATTCGTCTGCTGCCTTAATGATAAACGAGGAAGTAGTATTTGCTGCCTCTCAGGAAAGATTTGATTTGAAAAAACATTCTAGAGATTTTCCAATAGATGCCATTGAGGCTTGTTTACAGAAAGCCAATATTCAAATCAACGACTTAGATGAAATAGCCTTTTCAAGCGACCCAATCTATCATATTAATGAGTTTTATCTTAATAGTGCTTTACAAGATCAGAGTAGAATTCCGTTTTTAATTAATGATATTGAAAGAATTAAGACTGGCTATGAAATGGAATCTATCATCAGAGCGCATACTGGTTTCAAGGGTGTCATTCGTTTCTATCGTCACCATCTGTGTCATATAGCAAGTGCTTACTATCCTTCTGGCTTTAACAAAGCGGTGTTGGTAAGCTTAGACGGAATGGGCGAAATGGAAACAGGGATGTATGCAGTAGGGGACAATGGGGTAATTTCAGAAATTCACAGTAAGAATAAGTATCCTAATTCTTTGGGATTAATTTACTCGGCTTTGACATTTTATTTAGGATGGCAGCACCATTGTGATGAAGGCATTATCATGGGATTGGCATCCTATGGCGATCCACATGCCATCATTCCTGGTACGGATATCACTTATTATAGCGCCTTTTGCGAAATGATTGTGGAAACAGGTAAGTATGATTATCTAATACATCCAGATTGGATAGTGTATGATAAAGAAAGGAATAAATGGTTAAGTGATAAGTTTTATGCCCTATTTGGGCCAAAGAAGATCTACAGCGACCCTATAACCAAACACCATCAGAACATAGCAGCAGCACTTCAATTAAGGCTAGAAACGGTTGTCTTAAATCATTTAAAGCATTTAAGACAGGATACAGGCATCAACAAACTTTGTATGGCAGGAGGGGTAGGTTTAAACTGTTCTTTAAATGGTAAGATTGAGCAATCCAATATTTTTGATGAAATCTATATTCAACCGGCTAGTGGGGATGATGGCGCCTCTTTAGGTGCTTGCTATTTATCGGCTATAAATGCTGGTGTAAAAGTATTGCCTCAAAAGAACCATTATTCATATTTAGGTTCATCTTTTTCGAAGGAGGAAGTATTAGAGGCCATTAAAAATGCTGGATTAACTTACACCGAGCCAATCAACCTTTATGAGTCGATAGCAGAATTATTGGCAGAAGGAAAAATTATCGCTTGGTTTCAAGATGGAGCAGAGTTTGGTCCAAGAGCATTAGGAAACAGAAGTATATTAACACGGCCCTTTCCTGCCACTATGAAAGATTACCTTAATTTACGGGTAAAGTTTAGAGAAAACTTTAGACCCTTTGCGCCAGCAGTGCTTAAGGAAAAGGTAAATGAATACTTTCACATAAAGCAAGAAAGCCCCCATATGCTCATTGCAGCCAAGGTAAATGAAGTCAATGCACATAAAATTCCAGCTGTCGTGCATATCGATAGAACTTGCAGGGTTCAAACTGTTGGCCATGATAATAATCCAAGGTTTAGAAAACTCATTGAAGCTTTCGAACAAAAAACAGGTGTGCCTGTATTGTTAAACACTTCCTTTAATGTAAAAGGACAACCCATCATCAATACGCCCGATCAGGCGATTCAATGTTTTGGTTCAACCAATATTGATGTGTTGGTTTTGGGGGATTATATAATTATAAAATCTGATGAATTAGATAAAATTAGCTAAGATGTAAAGATTAAAAGGGAAGCATGTTTCTAGAATAAATTCTATAAGATGCAGCAATGATTATTTAGTGATAGTAAAGTGCTTAAACTACATTTTTGAATTTAATAAAACATAGTTAGTTAATTTAAAAATAGTATTCATGACATTACTTCAAAGCAAGGGCATCTTTGCCATGTTTGTAGATTGGGCTTCTCTGCATCCTGTTTGGTTTTTTTCAATGGCATTTTTGGTTATTTTTACTTTGATTCATTTTGAAGGGTTATTGCCTGTCAGGAAGCATAAACCAATTCCAAAAACGATAGATTTATGGTCGGTGCAAGAAACTGAGCCAATGTTTAAAAATTTGAATCATGACAAACTAACCCAGGCCGAAACGAAGTTAGGATATCGATTACCCGACTTGTTGGTAGAACAATTGCTCGAAAAAAATGGGGGTGCTACAAAAAGGTTGAGTTATAAGGTAAAAGGCAATGCCTATCTTGTGGTTGGTGATAGTAAGATATTCATCAATAGTCTTTTGGGTATAAATTGTGAACATAACCAATCAGAGTGTTTGGATATTTTGAGCAGTTTATTTTTCTGGGAAACCAAAAATCTCCCCAAAGGATTAGTGGTGATTGCAGAAGTGGGCAGTGCATGGTTGTTGTTAGATTATAATGATTCAAAAAGCGAGCCTTCTGTGAAGTATTGGAATCCTTCTATACAAAGTGGCATTAAGGTAGCCAGCTCTTGGGAATCTTTCTGCGCTAAATTAAATCCTTTGTTAGATGAGGTAAAATAAGGTAAAAGCTAGTATTAGATTTTTTTTATTACAGCCTTTATGACTACCCTCGATCAACTGAGTAATAAGGAAACTACTTGTTATTTTGAAACCAACCTTCGTCTTTTAATGCAAGTGCATTCTCCATTTATCAGCCATGAAATGTTAGAAGATGCAAAATGGATAAAGTATCATTGTGTAGAGTTATACTTTATCAAAAAGTACAAGACTTTCTTCAATCTTAACAATGATGGGGAATTTGTGAAAGCTTCAGAACTTTATGCAGCAGTCATCCTCAGTGAAAGAGTATTGTTGTTGTTTTGTGAACATAGGATTAAAATTTACCCCTTTGAGTCTTCTTTTGACTTGAGAAAGTTTTTGATAACTACTGAAATTGAATGGTTGATTGGCGATCAACTTATTTTTATGAATCCGGCTAACATAGCTCATATTGAACATGAACCATGCACGCATTTACTTGTAGTTTTTAAAAGCTTGTTACCACTAAAGTTTAATAAGGTGCAAGTGCCTGGTAAATTTTTTGATACCACGCTATTATTTATTGAGTTAGAAGCTAGAAAGAAGAGACTTCCTTTAACTGTTTGTCTTTAAAATCAAGATTGTTTTTTTTAATTTCAAATTCAATCTATACTTGTTCTTATTGCAGAAATAGGGATATAGAACCCTATGAACTTCCTTATAAAAATACCTTGTTATTAATTTGGATTCCCTTTAGAGTCAAGAAATGTAGAAAGCGCTTTCATGTGGATTTTTATATTAAAAGATAGAGTAAATTCTATAAAGAGCACTCCTGTTTTATTACAAATACTGTCTCGAAATCACTCTTTATTTCGGAAAAAATAATGTGATGACCGAGTTTCCTTTATTGCCAAGGTTTGATATAGAAGGCGCGTTCTTTAAAGAGAATATGAAAGCTGCCATGTCTGCCTACCAAAAGGTTATTACTGAGCCTGAGTTAAATGAACTACTTAAAGTAAAGTATCCTAAATCAGGACTTTTTATGATTGAAAAGTTTAAGCTTTGGTTCAACCTAAATGATGGAGGAGATGTATTTAGAATGACAGAGCTGCAAAGTTTATTTTGTTTAAATGATCGCTTGATGATTTTGTTTTTTGAGAAAGGCATGAGAACCTATCACTTTGATAGTTACTACGAGCTTATAAATTTTATAGTGATGTTAGAATTGGATTGGGTGATTGGCGATCACTATTTATTTATGAAGCCAGATACTTTGTCATTTATTTCTCAAGTGAAAAATGAGTTTGTTGTAGTACACTTACTAAATGGCACCACATTTAAGTTTAAATACTTAGACGTGCCTGGTAAGATGTTTTCTAGCATAGACCAAAACATACGGCTGCATGCCTCGCATAAATCTTTTGTTTCTAACTTACAAAATAAAGTGAGGAAATAGAAAAAAATGGCCGAGAAACAATACCCTAGGAGCACAAAATATGATTAAACTAATTATACAAATTTATGCAAGACAGAAACAACAGTTTTTTTGCTAAGTGGGTCTTAAACGACCAGTATTACCATCGTTTAATAGCCATCTCCTTGTTGATGCTTATTTTGATTTTAGTATTGATTTTTAATACCATCGATCCTGTGGAGCATTCAAAGGAATATGAGAGGTATAGAAGTAAGCCAATGGACGAGAAGAACCGCTAAATGTACCTAACTATGGCAAATTTTAAACCTGCATTTGAGTTGGTATTGCACCACGAAGGGGGCTGCTATACTGAGCTTAGTAGTTTCACCTTTCTACCTAAACCTAGTGATGGTTTGGACCAAAACGATGTTTGGTTTTTATTTAAACTTAGTTGTATGTGATACCTAAACCAGATTGGTATGAAACCATAAAACATGTTTTATGTCCTAAATTATGATAACTATATATTGGTTTTTTTAGATGTTTTAAGCAAATTAAAATTGTTGTTGGAAAAGGAAATTAAGGGACAGGAATGCCATTTACCTTTATACCACTTAAGGTGGTTAATGAGTTTTTCCATGCCTTTTTTATCAAACAAATTCTATAAGTAGACTATAGGTTTATTTAATGAAAATGGATTTTGGTTTCTTAACATTTGATTGGTAGAAAAAAAATGGAATTATAACACCTTTTATTAATCAGACATTAAACAATTTAAAACTTATGAAAACAACCATTTACATCCTAATGCTTTCTTTGGTAAGCGTGAATCTTCATGCCCAACAATTGTCTTCACCCACTTTAGCCAGCACTGCCAGTGTGGCTAATAATTTTTATAATGAAACAAACCCTAAAATTCCAAATATATTTTTTAGTGGCACCACCAGCATCAATTCTACCGAAGCCTTACTCAGTGGTTTACAAGGCACGCAAAAGTTAGATTTTACATCGGTTTTAATTCCCAAAGTAGAAGGTAAATGTGGGATAGACCTTTCTGTATCTTTTAATTTACTCAACTTGAAGCCTAATAGCATTAATAAGGATTCTTTTGACCTAACCAGCTTAATGTTTCCAGAAACAGGTAATGTAGGATTTATGATAAGTCCAAGCCTGCATTGGTATTTAAAAGAAGCCAACCATCGTTTTCACCGATGGAGTTCTGATTTTTCATTTAGCTTAAGGCAAAATAGGGTTAATAATGTGATAGCAAATAATGGCAGTAGTACAAATGCTGAAGACATTAATTTTACTGTCCTAAACTTTAATGTGATGCCTTTTAAGTATTCTTATGTATATGCTCCCGATAAAGACTTTATCTTTACCTTAAACATGGGATTTTATTATAATTTTTTTAATATTCCTAATGAAGATGCCAAGACCTTTAATAAATTATTTCCTGTTGATGCACCTATGTTTGTTAGTGATAAAGCTTCCAATGTTCAAGGTATTGGAGGTAAAGTAGTAGCAGGAGTAAATGGTTTTTTATTTTTTACGGACATTCGTTATCATATAAGCACCAAAGGATTTGATGATAGTAATCCATTTAAAGGTACCGTGTTTAATTTTGGTATCGCCCAAAACATTAAGATTTTTGAGAAATAATACCACCTAAGGAAAGGATTAGAGAAACAAGTCTGATGGACTTGTTTCTTATTTTTTGATTTGATTTTTCTAACAATATAGGTATTTCTAGAGCTTCATTAATTTGTGATAATACTATTGAAATTTGATTGTTAAAAAATGTTAAACATAAAATTTATGAATGATTTTGGAGGGAAATGGACAGAGCGTAAAATTGAAATTGTAGTAAAATATGCTACCGCCTATTTACAGGTGATGAAGAATAGACCTTATTGGGAATTGCTTTATTTTGATGGGTTTGCAGGCTCTGGTGATATACATACTGACGCTGTTGATGTCGATATTATGAAAGGAACTGCTACCAGAATTTTAGAGATTACCGAACCTAAAGAATTTGATATTTATTATTTTGTTGAAAAGGATATGCATTTAAAAGAACAATTAGAACAAACCGTTTACAAATTTGGCAAGGAAAAGGCTTATGTGGTTTGCGATGATTGTAATGTTAAATTGAAATCAATGGCTGAATATTTAAAACAAAATAAAAAAACAAAAGCATTAGCTTATGTTGATCCTTACGGGATGTCTGTGAATTGGAGTTCAATTGAAAACTTGCGAGGATTAAATATTGATTTATGGATTTTGGTTCCAACAGGCATTGGGGTAAATAGACTTCTAACAAGAACTGGTGATATTTCTGACGCGTGGCTATCTAAATTGGAGAAATTTCTTGGTTTAAATGCTAATACAATAAAGGGATATTTTTATAAAACAAGAAATGAACTTACCTTATTTGGAGATTCTGTAAAAATTGAAAAGGAATCGGATGCTGTGGATAAAGCAGCTTTGTTATATAAGTCTAGATTGAATGAAGTTTTTAAATTTGTTTCTGAACCGTTTGTTATGCGAAATTCATCTAATTCAATCATGTATCATTTTATGATGGCCACAAATAATTCTACTGCTTTAAAGATTGCAAATGATGTAATTAAACCATATTATAAATAACCCATGGCACAATCTTCTATCGAATGGACAGAAATGACCTGGAACCCTACCACAGGGTGTGATAAAATTTCTGCGGGCTGTAAGTTTTGTTATGCAGAGGTGATGAGCCATCGATTGCAAGCCATGGGGGTAGAGAAATACCAAGATGCCTTTGCTGTTCGTACCCATGAAGAAGCCTTGCGCATCCCCTACACTTGGAAGAAAGCCAAAATTGTATTTGTTAACTCCATGAGTGATTTGTTTCATGAGCAGGTTCCTTTGGATTTTATTCAACAAGTATTTGCGGTGATGAATGACAATCCACAGCATGTGTTTCAGGTGCTCACCAAAAGGTCTGAGCGTTTATTAGCCTTGCATACACAACTTAAATGGACCCACAATATTTGGATGGGAGTATCTGTAGAAAATGAAAAAGTAATACACCGCATCGACGATTTAAGGCAAACCCAAGCACGCACTAAATTTCTTTCCTGTGAACCATTAATAGGTCCCTTACCTCAAATGAACCTCCAACACATAGATTGGGTAATTGTAGGTGGGGAGAGTGGCAGAAAGCCTCGTAAAATGGAAGCAGATTGGGTAATAGACATCAAAGACCAATGCGAAGCTGCGGGCACCAAGTTTTTCTTTAAACAATGGGGCGGCACCAACAAAAAAAAGGCTGGTAGATTATTAGACGGCCATACCTACGACCAAATGCCAGAGAAGATAGGAAACATTTTATCGCAAGGCCTACAAATTTTTGGTAGAATTACTTGATGGATATCACATATATACTTCTTCATCCACGCAACTTATCTAAATTTTTTGTGGACTTTAAAGTAAATTCCCGCTTCTCCCTATGAAAAACTCTTCACTCCAGCGCAAGGTTTTTGTTTGTCTGATTGTTGTTGCTATAATAGGCATAGCTTGTAATAAGGATAAGGTAAACCCTGTGGTGGAGCGGATGGAACCAAGCAACCCAACTGCGCATTGTAATTTAATGGCATTGGTAAGCCCTTTTGGGGAGTACCATTATGAGTATGATTCTTTAAATAGAATGCAGCAATTGAAAGGAGGTTTTCAAACCTATCAGTATCAATATGGCGTAAATCGGGTGTTGGTTATAAGAGATACACCCGAGTTAAAAAGACTTTATGTGCTCAACGAATTAGGCTTTGCTATCAGTAGCTATATCGACTTAGATACCCTGGGCTTTGTTGAATATAGGTATTATTATGATAGCCAACATCAATTGATAAGATTGGAGTCGGGCGGAAATGTATATGGCCGGAGTTTCATTGATTATTATTATAATGAATGGGAAAATGGAGATTTGGTGAAGCAAACCAGGTTAGAGAATGACTTTAAAACAGTTTATACCTATACATACGACCTAACTAAGTATAACCAATATAAACCCAACCGAGAGAAAAGCGATTTTGTGCCTCAAAGTAAACACTTGCCCATA
>CAYUDC010000100.1:0-3228 GCA_964443415.1 uncultured Chitinophaga sp.
CAGAAAGAAAAGTAATTCTATATATATCAATGTCTTTAGACGGCTACATTGCCACTAAGGATCATTCTATTGATTTTTTATCAATGGTTGAACACGAAGGTGAAGACTATGGGTACAATGACTTCGTAAAAACTGTAGATGCTGTGATCATTGGCAGAAAGACTTATGAAAAGGTTATTTCAATGGGATATGATTATCCACATACCGACAAAGATGTTTACATCATTACCAGAACTGCTCAACCTGCCATTGGGAATTTTAAGTTTTACACAGGTGACCTTTCTTTACTTGTTCATCAATTAAAAAGCCAAGTGGGTAAAAATATATACTGTGATGGAGGAGCAGAAATTGCAAATGAGCTGTTAAAAAATAATTTAATAGATGAGTTCATCATTTCTGTGATTCCAATTTTACTTGGTGATGGCATCAAACTTTTCAATGACGGTAGGCCTGAACAACCCTTAGCACTTGTTTCGGCAAAACAGTTTGACAAAGGGCTCGTACAAATGCATTACAAACGTTTAGTGAAATAGACCAAATGTAGGGGCTACATAGAAATTTCCAAAAATAGGGCTATAATGCTATAACATTACACAAATATTAATCTATCCATACTTATGAAATTTATTTCACTCATTACTTTATGCATTTCAATTTTATTTTTAGGATGCAATCAAACGGAAACAAAAACTCCTGAAGCCACCAATGAAGTAGTTGATACAGTAGCAGAAGCCACAGCAGTAACAGAAGAAGAAGTTCATCCAGAACGTGAAGAGGACGTTGAAGAGGTTGGAGCACTTTCTGAAGAAAAAATAGCGAACATCAATTCCCTTCTAGAATTGTTTAAGTTAAACAATGTGAAAAAAATAGCAGACCAAATTAGCTTTCCCTTACATAGACAATATCCTATTCCAAGTATTAAAAATAAACCAGAATTGATGAAAAGATTCAACGAAGTTTTTGATTCGGTTCTAATTCAACAAATAGTGAATTCAAGAATAGAACAATGGTCGGATATGGGCTGGAGAGGAATTATGTTAGATGATGGTATGGTTTGGCTGACAAGTTCTGGTGACTTCATTACCAATGTAAATTATCAAAGCGATTTCGAAAAAAAGCTTAAAAGAGATTTGATTGTTAAAGACAAAGAAAACCTACACACGTCACTAAAGAACTTTGAAAATCCCATCCATAAAATAATGACCAATACTTCATTGATACGAATTGATGAATTTGCTAATCATACCTACAGATTTACCTCTTGGAAATTAGGTGAAGCAGAGTCTACAAAACCTGATATCATGATTGAAAAAGGGGAAGTAGTATACGAAGGAAGTGGAGGCAATCACATTTTTATTTTTAAAGGGAAAAATGAAACCTTCAAAGTATATAGAAACATCATAGGAGAAGACAATACACCTGATATTGTCATTGAAGTGGAAAAGAATGGAAAAATAAATTTGAGCGAAGAAGGAGTATTAGTAGATTAATCAGGCGCTATCAAATTACCTTGGTGCCGACTGATACTAAACAATGTAAACGCAATGAAATACAATTCATACTTAAAAGATACCATTAAAATTTCTGAAATAGGCCTTGGTGCTTGGCAATTAGGACAAAACTCTGGTTGGAAAAGCATGTCAGAAGCCGAAGCCATTGAGCTGGTTCATAAATCCTTGGATTTGGGAATTAACTTCTTTGATACTGCTCCCAACTACGGTCATGGAACCGGAGAAGAAAGATTAGGCAAAGCATTGAAAGGGGTTGACCGCGAAAAAATTGTAATCAACTCTAAATTTGGGCGCACGCATTCGGGTGATATTAACTTTGGTTCGGATTATATTAGGGAGTCATTAGAAGGAAGCTTAAAGAGATTGCAAGTAGATTACCTCGATTCCATCATTATTCATAGCCCACCTTCTGAATATATTGATGGGAGAAAGAATGACCATTACAAAATTCTTGACCAATTGGTGGAAGAGGGGAAAATAAAGGCTTACGGCGCTTCTTTAGACACCTATGACGATATGATGATGTTATTGGATACCACCAACGCAAAAGTGATTGAAGTATTTTTTAACATCTTTCATCAGGATACCTTGCGAGGGTTTGAAAGATCAAAAAAGGAAGATGTAGGTATTATCGTAAAGATTCCACTCGACTCTGGTTGGTTAACAGGAAAGTACCATGCCGAGAGCACCTTTGATGATGTAAGAAGTAGATGGTCTAAAGAAGAAATACGAACCCGGGCAGGACTGGTAGAAAAAGTAAAGGCCATTTTTGGAACAGATGAAAACCTGTCTCAGAAAGCCATCGCTTTTTGTTTATCGTATGATGCTGTTTCTACTGTCATTCCGGGTAATGTCAACATCGAGCAATTGATTAGCAATGTTGAAAGCACAGAGATTTCTATTTCACCGAGTATGATAAAGGAACTCGAAACTTTGTATCAAACAGAAATTAAGCACTTGAAGCTTCCTTGGTAGTGATATTAAAAAATAATCATATATTGAATTAAATTTTAATAACTTAGCATTTAATTAATTATGACAAATCAACACACATCAACAGTGCTTCACAAGGTATTATGGGGCGCACAAATACTATTGGCTTTGGCTTTTGGTATGGCTGGCTTTATGAAAATTTCTCAGCCTATGGCAGCCTTGGCTGCAAACGGAATGGGGTTCGTGAATCATACCCCAGAAAATTTGGTGCGTTTCATTGGCGTATGCGAACTATTGGGAGCCATCGGATTAATACTTCCATCTTTAATGCGCATTAAGCCAATACTTAGCCCTTTAGCAGCAGTTGGTTTAGCCACTATTATGGTATTAGCTATCAAAGAACACCTATCGCAGAATGAGCCCATCATTCCCAATTTAGTGTTGTTATCTTTGGCTTTGTTTATTTCTTGGGGTAGATACAAGAAAGCGCCTATCTCGGCAAAATAGTTTGAACCAAGGCTGTTTTTAATAATTTTTTATTCAAATTTGATTTAATTAAAAAGCCTTTTGGTTCAAACCGTATGAAAAAGTTACTCAGTATCATAAAATACATTGCTTTGTATTTTATTTCCCTTGAGCTAATCACTTTTGCTGTTTCTAAATTGCTAAACCAGCAGTTTGTCATTCGAAACATCGATTATTTTATTCCCATTAAAGATTTACCACGCTTTACCCATGCATGGTCATTCTTTGGAAGGTCTTATGCCTACAATGCTATGATTGG
>CAYUDC010000100.1:3328-4796 GCA_964443415.1 uncultured Chitinophaga sp.
TTTTTTCGGGTTGAACCAAAAGGATTATACTGGTTTTAAAGCGTCCCCTTGCATTCTTGTTTTTGGTAATAATGGGTTTACTTTTTCAATGACTTCTTGTTGCAAAGCAATCAATAGCTTTTTCTTTACAAAATGCCTGTGTACAACCAGTCCAATACTTCTATATGGAACAGGAGATAAGAATTCGCTTACATGGCTTTTCTCCTGGTCATTAAAATCGGTGGTAGCAAGAAAAGGTAGGAGGGTGGTAGCCTTTTGAGTTTTCACAAATCTTAAAAGGCTATCAATAGAACCTGCCTTGTACTCAAAGTTTAAGGTTCTTTGAATAGAGCGTTCATGCTCGTCACACAGCTGTAAGATTTGGGTTCGCAAACAATGACCTTCTTCCATGAGACATAGTTTTTCTGTCTTGATTTTGTGGGCATTCATTTTCTTGGCACAAGTTTGTTGAGCATCAAAGTAAACAAAGGGTTCATTGTATAAATGATATTCTAAAATGTCTTTTTCTGTAATTGGCGTAGAAAGAATACCGATGTCTAGCTCTCTCGACTTTAGTTTTCTAACAATTTCTGCTGTGGTTTCTTCTCTTACCTTCATTTGAAGGTTAGGAAACTTTTGGGCAAAATCTTGTAGAAATAAGGGCAACAAAAATGGGGCAACAGTAGGGATTACCGAGAGGCTTAAACTACCCGAAATCTCACCTTTTATTTCTTTGCTTAATTCTTCCAACAAGGCAATTTGATTCATGGCCAGTTTCATTTGCTCTACCATCAAAGTGCCTTCTACACTTAGTTGTACGGGCTTCTTTTTTCTATCAAAAATCTTAAAGCCAATTTCATCTTCGAATTTCGAAATCATGGTACTTAAGGTAGATTGTGTGATATGGCAATGTTCGGCAGCTAACTCAAAATGCTTGTGTTCGGCTACCGCTAAGATGTATTTTAATTGTTGAATGTTCATCTATTTTATCAATGATGTTATCTAAAATATCGTTTTTATTAAACAAATATAGGTCATAGTTTTGTCATCAAATCATCATAAACGATTATGAAAAGAATTATTTTTCTATCAGGTTTATTAATGGCTTCTAGTTTGGCCTTTGGTCAAACCAATGCCGAGTCTAAGGGCAAATGTCCTTTTGGCTTCGACAGCAAGCCTACCGCAGCAACAGAACCGCCTGCAGCAATGAAGGCGCCTTCGGCGCCCCAAAAACCCAACACCAACTCCGACTGGTGGCCAAATCAACTCGATTTAAGCTTATTGCGCAAAAACTCAGAGTTGTCTAATCCCATGTCGCCAAACTTTGATTATGCCAAGGCTTTCCAAACGTTGGATTATGCCGCGCTTAAAAAAGACATTCAAGCGGTGCTCACGCAATCACAAGAGAGGTGGCCTGCCGATTTTGGAAATTATTCAGGATCGTTTATTCGCATGGCTTGGCACAGTGCTGGAACCTACCGCACTGGAG
>CAYUDC010000100.1:4806-10035 GCA_964443415.1 uncultured Chitinophaga sp.
GTGTGGGTGGCCGGTAGCAGCGGCGCACCGGGTTAATCTCGCGCAGCTCGCCCAACCGATTCGTCGACATGACCACTCCGCCACCCGTGCTGGAACCTACCGCACTGGAGATGGTCGCGGTGGCTCACGTGCCGGACAGCAACGCTTTGCGCCACTCAATAGCTGGCCAGATAATGTTAACCTAGATAAAGCTAGAAGATTATTATGGCCAATTAAACAAAAGTATGGCAACAAAATTTCTTGGGCAGATTTAATGATTCTTGCTGGTAATGTTGCCTTAGAAAGCACAGGCTTTAAAACCTTTGGATTTGCAGGTGGCCGTGTAGACGTGTGGGAGCCAGAATCGCATGTGTATTGGGGGCCAGAAACCAAAATGTTGGATGATAAAAGATACAGTGAAGGCAGAAAGCTCGAAAATCCTTTAGCTGCTGTGCAAATGGGTTTAATTTACGTAAACCCAGAAGGTCCTAACGGTAATCCAGATCCGGTATTAGCTGCCAAAGACATTCGCGAAACATTTGGCCGCATGGGAATGAACGACGAAGAAACGGTGGCTTTAATTGCAGGTGGACATACCATTGGCAAAACCCATGGTGCTGGGCCAGCTACACATGTAGGTGCCGATCCAGAAGCTTCACCTATCGAAGCACAAGGCTTTGGTTGGAAAAGTGATTATAAATCGGGTAAAGGTACAGATGCCATTTCCTCTGGTTTAGAAGTAACATGGACAACCACTCCAGTAAAATGGAACAATGATTACTTTAAAATCTTATTCAAATACGAATGGGAGTTGAGTAAAAGTCCGGCCGGCGCCCACCAATGGGTAGCTAAAACAGATGAACTTATTATACCAGATGCTTTTGACCCTAACAAGAAATACAAGCCAACCATGCTTACCACCGATTTATCTTTAAGGTTTGACCCAATTTATGAAAAGATATCAAGAAGGTTCATGGATAATCCACAAGAGTTTAGTGATGCATTTGCCTTGGCTTGGTTCAAACTAACCCATAGAGACATGGGGCCAAAAACCACTTATATTGGACCAGAAGCACCAAAGTTAGATTTGATTTGGCAAGATCCAATTCCGGCAGTGAACCATAAGTTGGTTGGCAAAAAAGAAGTGGATATGCTTAAAACAACCTTACGCAATTCAGGATTAACCATCAACGAAATGGTGGGTACTGCTTGGGCATCTGCTTCTACTTACAGACATTCTGATAGAAGAGGAGGAGCCAATGGAGCCAGAATTAGGTTAGCTCCGCAAAGAAATTGGGAGGTAAATAATCCAGTGCAATTAAATAGGGTTTTAAGTGTATTAGAGAAAATTCAGAAAGAGTTTAATGATAAATCTAAAGAGATAAAGATATCGATGGCAGATTTAATTGTGTTGGCAGGAAATGTAGGAGTGGAGTGGGCAGCCAAGAATGCTGGTTATACGGTAGAAGTGCCATTTACGCCAGGTAGAATGGATGCCACGCAAGAGCAAACAGACGTAAAATCATTTGCGGTATTAGAGCCACAAGCCGATGGATTTAGAAATTATCTTAAAACATCTTACACTACACCAACCGAAGCCTTATTGATAGATAAAGCACAATTGCTAACCCTTACTGCACCAGAAATGACAGTGTTGGTAGGAGGAATGCGTGCCATGCAAGTAAATTATGATAATTCTAACAAAGGCATATTATCTTCAACCAAAGACCAATTAAACAATGAGTTTTTTGTGAAGCTATTAGAAATGGGAACAGTGTGGACGGCTAAAGACGAGACCAAAGAAGTGTTTGAAGGCAGAGATGCTAAAACCAATCAATTAAAATGGACTGCCACCAGGGCCGATTTAATCTTTGGTTCAAACTCAGAGCTTAGAGCCATTGCAGAGGTTTATGCCAGTGCCGATGCCAAGGAGAAGTTTGTAAAAGACTTTGTGCAGGCTTGGAACAAAGTAATGAACCTAGATAGGTTTGATGTGAAATAAAGTTTCAGGGTTTATAGTGTTTATAGCTTACCTGTCAATGGCTGCAAGGCCATTGGCAGGTTTTTTTGTTTACAGGCATTCTTGTACATTTGGGTCGAACCAAAACCTAAATGAAACCATTAGACAGATTAACATTATGTTTGGCCGATGCATGCAAAGTAGTCGTAGGCCTGTTATTCATTATTTCGGGAGCCAAGGCTCAATATAGCGGTTTAGGAAGTTGGAACATTGTAAACCTAAACTATCAGCATACGGCTAAGTGGAGTTTTTTTGCAGAATCTCAATTAAGGTCATTGGGTTTTTACAATCAGTTTCATTATTACGAAGCCAAGGCGGCCATACAATATAAAGTACAGCCTGGTTTTGCCATTACGCTTGGCGCTGGAACTTATCAAACTTACAAGGAGGGTGGCAATTTTGTAACCCCTAAAAACAATGATGAGTTTAGGATTTGGCCACAGTTTTTATTGTATCAAAGTGTAGGGAAGTTTAAAATAGAGCAACGTTACAGGGCAGAGTTGCGCTTTACAAGCAATGGATACCGTAATAGGTTTAGGTATCGAATGTCATTGTCTTATCCCTTTGGAAAATCGCTAGCTTGGGGAAAGCCATATAGCTTGAGTGTAAGCAACGAACTATTTTTTACAGATAAAGAACCTTATTTCGAGAGAAACCGTGCAGCTTGTAACTTTATGTATAAACCCAAAGAAAACGTCCACTTTATGTTAGGTTATCTCCACCAGTTTGATTATAAAATAAACGACGAAACGGGTAGGGATTTTTTACAAGTAGGCATTTATTTCTTGCTTAAAAATCCTGCATTAACTTCTGCTAAAAAACAATGAAACTAAGATTTTCAATAAAGTATTTAGGGGCGGTTGCCCTAACGATAGTATTAGGGATTGGCTCTAGAAAGTTTGGCTTTTTGCCAGCAGAAACAGGCGATGCCTTGTATGCAGTGATGATTTTTTTTCTGCTCAAAACCATCATTCAACCCACTAAAAACGTTAATTTATTGATTGCTGCATTTGCGATTTGTGTACTCATAGAACTCAGTCAATTGGTTCAAACACCTTGGCTAAATGCCATCAGAGCGCATAAGTTAGGGGCCTTAATGTTAGGCAACGGATTTCTTTGGGTAGATATCTTTGCCTACGCCATAGGTGTTTTAGTGGCGTTTATTGTTTCGGTTAAAATCATTAAAGATTAATTTAGAGTCAAGGTGATATTTAACACATTCTAAACATGACCTAGGTCATATATTACCAAATCTTTATCTCTTATGTTCGTTGCGTTAATTATTGAAGATGACCAACGCAACACTCAACCACAGCAACCTTCACTCATTTCACGTGCCTGTTATGGGCATTGCTTTTACCATCGATTCGCCCATAAAGCTTGCTCCTTATGGCATTTCCTCCGTTATTTCTTTGGTAGATGACGAACTCATCGAACAAATGAGGGAATATTATAGTAAGCTATTTTCATTTCGGTTCGAACCAATTATTGCCAAAGAGTTTGATAGCCGGGCAAACAGAATTACAGCTTACCTAAACATGGTAAAGCAAATAGTAGATGATAAATTTGAGCAAATGTTTGAGGGCAATTGCTTGCAAAATGAACATTTTAGGAAATACATGGATTTGCTGCCCTCTTTTGCGCCTGCCAAGCGATGGTATCAAGGGGCATTGAAAGAGGGTATTATTTCAGAAGAACTTAAAGCCCAGATTAAACAGTGGTTGCCGCCTGGTGATGTGGATGTAAACATCATGACCAAACTCGATAAAGAGAATTCTTTTGAAGGAGATAAGTTGGCAAACATTTACAATGATGCCCATGCAGCTTTAAGAGGTTTTGCCAATAGTAATTTATCCTCATCGGTGGTGCTATCGGCAGGTTTAAATCCAAGGCTCTACAGCTATTTTTCTGAGTTTAAAGATTTTTTTCCAGACGCCTTTGGTAAGCTAAAGAAGCGTGTGATCTTAAAGATTAGCGATTATCGCTCAGCCCTCATCCAAGGTAAATTCTTGGCCAAGAAAGGTATTTGGGTAAGTGAGTTTAGAATGGAGTCTGGCTTAAACTGCGGTGGTCATGCCTTTGCCACTGATGGTTTACTAATGGGACCTATTTTAGAGGAGTTTAAGAATAATAGACAAGCCTTAAAGGAGGAGTTATTTGGCCTTTATCAAGAGGCTTTAAAAACGTTATCCTATACAGTTCCTTTAGAGGCGCCCATGCAAAAGTTTACAGCCCAAGGTGGGGTAGGCACGGCCCAAGAACATCAATATTTGCTTGAGCAGTATCAATTAGATTCGGTAGGTTGGGGCACGCCATTTTTATTAGTGCCCGAAGCTACCACAGTGGATGTAGCTACCATGCAGAAACTTTGCGAGGCAAAAGAAACCGATTTGTATTTGAGTTATAATTCGCCACTAGGCGTAAGGTTTAATAACCTTAGAAACCTCAGCATGGATGTGGCAAAGGAACAAAGAATCATGCTCAACAGAGCGGGAAGTCCATGCCCCAAAAGATATTCGGTAATGGATAAATCTTTTACCGAAGAACCTATTTGTACGGCCTCTAGGCAGTTTCAGCATTATAAGTTAGAACAGTTAAAAACAGATACGCTAGAAGGCTCGCAATTGGTAGATGCTACCGCCAAAACTTTGTATAAAGAGTGTTTATGTGTAGGACTTTCAAACGCTGCCTTAATACATTATGATCTTCCTCAAAAGCATTATAAAGAAGCGGTATCAATTTGCCCTGGCCCCAATATGGCCTATTTTAGTAAGGTGGTAAGCCTGTCGCAAATGGTGAATCATATTTACGGCGGCGAGTCGGTCATCCAAAGAACAGATAGGCCGCATATGTTTGTAAAAGAATTGGGGTTGTATCTCAATTATTTAGAAGAGTCTATTGCAGAGGCAAGCCTGCCGTACAGCAAGCAGCAACAGCAATATTTTTCTACCTTTATAGAAAATTTGCGTAAGGGGATTTCCTATTATCAGGTTCGGTTTGAACCAAAGGAGTTTGATGCAGAAAAGCGTGACTTAGAAGCTTTGCAAACCCGATTAGAAGAACTTGCCTTGGTGCTTTAATGATGAACTCCCGACCGAAATCGGCATGTGTGCCAAAAAGTGCCACCACTTTTTGGCATAGCTGCCGAAATCTGTCACCACTTTTCGGCAATAATTAGTTTGTTGTTCGTGGTTTTTTCGCAAATTTGAAGGGTGAAAAAACAGCTGTTC
>CAYUDC010000101.1:0-10011 GCA_964443415.1 uncultured Chitinophaga sp.
GATAAGTTTGTGCAATTATATCCAGGCAATACTGGCTTATTTTCTCAGAATACTACTTTGGGAATGACATTATATGCAGATGTTTATCCAACAAGTTTTTTTAGACTAAGAGCCTCTTATTATTTTGATTACTTTAGAAATGATTTAGGGATCGATCCATTTAGAACCTATCAACTCAGTTCATTTAATGTACAAGCTGCCATTATCATTGGCAACAAAAAGTAATACCCTGATGAAAAAAGCAATTACAATAGTTTTGTTGCTAAGCTTGTACCTCAGTTATAGTGGTAGTTTACTGGCCCAAAGCTTAGAGTTTAATACCAGTTTGGCCTTAAATGCTATCAGCGGCAAAAGCATCAAAGCCGCAACCCAATCTTATAATGAGGTATATGGCAACCAGCTCAAGCGAGAGTTAGGCAGCGCCGGATTACCTTATTTAGCGGATGTTGGATTGAGGTATTGGTTAACAGATAACTTTGGCATGTGCATGAATGTAAGCGCTGCCAGAAATGTATTAAAAGCCGAGTTCAATAATGGCAATATCCGCCAGTTTACTTTGCTTAACCGCACTCCATTAGATTTTGGGTTGGTGTTTGGTAAGCGAGAAAAATGGGTGATGCAAACACGCATTGGCTTTGCCACCAGTGCATTAATTTCTAACTTCGAGTATCCTGATGGAACGGTTTCATTTAGTCAGCTTCAACCTTTAAACGGCACCTATAGTACCTTTGGATTCTTTTATAAGATAGATGCCAGTATAAAAATCAAAGGGCCTTTAAGTTTATATGCAGGCATTGCTGGTGCTACCAATGCCGGTTTTTACTACAATGATTTATCTGGAGTCCGTGGAGAAGATGGTGCAAGCGACTCGTGGGTGCCAGTGAATTTTGCCGAGTATGAAAAGGTTTTACCAGGCGGAAACTTCTATGATTATCCAGATGATGCCTATTGGACGATGAATTACTTTATGCTTTTTGCTGGCTTACAATTCAATCTTAATGTGTATGAAAAGTAACTATTTGGTTCAATCCCTATTATTGTGGAGTATATTATTGGGTGCCTGTAAAACAGAGGTGTCCCTTCGTCAAGACTTTAGCGGGCCACGAAAGGTGAGCAGGTATCAGTGGATGAAACAAGACTCTATCACTGGAGAGTTTAACAAAACCATTTATGATATTGATACCTTAGGCACCATGGTGTTATGGGATAATGGGAGTGATACCTATAACAATATAGATTTTAAACTAAAAGCTTATCCTGTATCATGGGGTACTGGCTTTGAGAAATTAACCACTTCGGGCTCGGCTATTTTGTGGTATGCCGATTTTAAAGAAGCAAAATCGTTTAGCTTTTTTACCATCCCCAAAGGAGTTGATTTTGTAAGAAGAGTTACTTATACCGTTGATAAAAGAGGTAAGAAATTAGTATTGGTAGGAGTGTTATCAGACGGTAAAAATTTGTATAAAGAGGTATTAGAGCTCGAAGAAATTACCAACTCCGATTTATAAAAAAGGTATCTTTGAGGCATGAGAGGCATTCAATATACATTTGCACTATTAGCCATAGCACTGGTATTTACTACTTGTAAAAAGAATCAGAACCAAAATCAGCAAGGTGATTTTTTTAATCCGGTGAATGTAGATTTTTATGTAAACCTCAACTTACCTGGTTATGCCGATTTGCAGTTTGCAAACGGATATGTATATGAGCAGGGGCAAGGATATAAGCAACGCGGCATTATCATTTATAATACGGGATTCGAAGGGCAAGAAAAGTATGTAGCCTTCGACCGTTCTTGCCCGGTAAATGTAGACAGTGTGTGTAGTTATGTGAGTGTAGAGACTTCAGGAATATTTTATAAATGTGGGCAGTTTAATGGCAGCACTTTTACCAGTTGTTGCGGTTCTAGGTTTGTGGCTAGCAATGGCTCGCAAATAGAAGGCCCCGCGAAGCGGGGCCTTAGGCAGTATTATGTTAGAAACCTGGGCTCACAACTGCATATCACGGCTACACCCTAATATTAAAACTTAATAGGTATTCCGGGCTTGTCTAATCCTTTAATGTGTAAGTTAAATTCTTTGCCAAATGGTTTTAGTTTGTTGATGTCTACGCATAAGGTATCAACAAAGTAAGCCAAACACATCTGTGGTGCAGGCATATTACCCAACTCAAAAGTAATGCCTGCTGGCTGGCTATTTCTAATTACTCCATTCCAATGCAAGCTAATGGGTGATGCGTCGAAATCGCAGCCGCTATATCCAATAAATACTTTTACAAATTCACCTTCTTGCCAAGCATCTATTACTTGCACGGTTTGAACCGTATCCGAAGGCGCCCTTAACACTAAGCTCTTGTTACATTTTCCTGATGATTTGTTGATACAAGTAAGACCAACCCTTTGAGTAGGCATTATCATACCTGTAGGGCAGTCAATAAAAAATTCCTCGCATTTTTCGTTGTCAAGTAAAGCTCGGGTGCCAAATATTACCTTTTGTCCTTCTGCGTAATGCTCTGCCTGAAAATTTACCACATCATTGACACAAGGCATATACACCTCTCCGTTGGCAGTTTGAATCCAAAAGTTGTCTAAAGCACTGTTGCTGTAATCGGTTTTAATTAAAGTACCACTTAGGTTGCAGTCTTTAGAGTAGCCACCTCTTCCACCTTTACCACCCTCGTCATTTTTCTTGCAGGCTGCAAAAGTCATCACCATCATTACGGCTAATACTGCCGCCAAATTATTTAATTTATTCATAGCTTTATGGGTTTATATCACTAAGACTATCCCAGCAAGTTCATTGTTACACAAATTTAAAAATAATATTGAAGTCCAAGTTTTAACTCTAGATTTCTTGCCCTCACTGCTTGATAGTATTGTGGATTTAAAAAACTTCTTTGATACCAACTATTGCCTACCTGTAGGTTCAACCAAAAGTTTTTATATATATTTCTTCCTGCGCCTATTTGTGCATGGGCTCCAAAAACAGCTCTTTTAAATCGTTCGTCGCCAGCGCTGTTGATGTCTCTATAAATGGTTTGTGTAGGAGGTAGAAATTGTATAGAGGAGGTAGATAACAAATAATGTGCTTGCAATCCCAACAACGCATTAAACTGCCATTTTTCATTTTGTTCAATCCATGTTACGCCAATGGGTAAACTGATAATCTGATAGCTTAAATCGAAGTATTGGTTAAAGATAGATAGCATGTCTTGTGAACTTAATATATTCTCTTTATAGTTTTGTTCGAATGTTTTTACTTGGGTGTAGATTAAATTTCGATATTGTAAGCCACTCCATGCATACAAATCTTTATAAACTCTTCTACCTGCAATGAGTTCTGTGGTATACGTAATTTCTGCTTGTTTATTGGCTTGGCTCTGGGTAGGTTGAAACATGCTTTTATCATTATTACTTAATATGCCTTCGCCAAATAACTGAATGTAATTGGCCGCTATCCACCATTGGGGTCTTTCACTTGTTTTGGTTTTATTTTTCTCGACTACTAGCAGATGTTCTGGAATCACCACATTCTCGCAAATGGGTGTCATATTCGAATCTTTTTTTAAGGTGTCTATTAAACTTACTTCAAAGGTGTTGGCCTTAAAACTAGGGGGTGTTTCTGCCTCTAATATATTGGGTTTATTATTACTTGAACCTGCCATTACTTGGGTAGGGGAGGTAGAGGATATTATGGTAGGTTGGTTTACTGTTTTAAGATTTGTTTTCTTTTGGAGGGTAGTTTGCTTTGAAGTAACAAGTGGCTTAGGTTCTGTGGTTTTTATGGTACTTTGGCGCTTGTTTGTTTTGGTTTCGGGTTGATCCAAAGCAGGTTTTATAACGAGAATGTTAGTGTCTGATGGCAAGGCTATAAACTCAGTTGGATTGGGTTTGGGTTCAAACCGAAAGAAATAAGTAATAGCAATTACCATGGCTGCTGCCGCGGGCAAAAGCCAAAACCAAATTAAGCCGCGCTGTTTATTTTGCGACTTTCTTTTAGTTTGCATTTGTTCAAATAATGCTTCTTTTGGCATGGGCTCCCAATGCTGCAATTGCTCCTGCAACTGCTTATCTAAGCCGTCTTTATTTTCTGATGTCATATGCCACGCCCTCCCTCTTGTTAATTTGTAGTTTTTGTATGAGTAATTGTTTTGCTCTGTATAAGTAAACCCTAGAGTTTGCTTCGCTGATACCTAATTGCTGGGCAATCTCTTGATGGGAGTATCCATCTATACAAAATAAGTTGAGCACTACTTTATAGTTTTCTGGTAATTGTTGAATGGTTTGCAGTAAATCTTTGAAGGCTAGTTGTTCGATGGGTTCAAACCTTTCAAGGATGTCATTTTCTAATAGGCTTGCATCACTTTCGAGGGTGAATTTTTGTGTCAGTCTTAAATGCGTAAGGGCGGTATGAACGGTGATGCGTTTTAACCAACCTTCAAACGAACCTTCAAATTGAAATTGATGGAGCTTGTCAAAAATTTTTATAAAACTTTCTTGCAATACCTCCTCTGCTTCTGTTTGGGTACGACAATGCCTGAGGCATACCCCAAATAGTTTTGGCGCAAACCGCTCCCAGAGCAGCTTTTCTGCCTTGGGGTCTTTCTTTATACATGCCTTAATTAGATCTGTTTCGGTCAAAATTTAATTGCTAATACAAAGACTACTTAAAGGCTTTTATTGTTACAGTCACTATTTATTTTTAAGAAATAATCTGACGGTATGTTAAATTTATCCTCGGTCCACAATCTTGGCTACTCTTAGGAATAGCATGCAGCCAATGGTGTTGCATGCTGCCTTTCATAATCAGTAAGCTGCCGTGTGCCAAGGGTAAAGTGAGTTTAAGGTGAGGCTTGGTTTTGTGTTTAATCATAAACTTTCGGGTCGACCCAACGCTTAAAGAAGCAATAGAAGGATTTAGGCCTAGCTCTTTTTCATCGTCTGCATGCCAACCCATACTATCATTTTTATCTCGATATAAGTTTAGCAAGGCGCTGTTAAGCGGCATGTTCAATGATGTTTGAAGCTTTGTTCTTAGTTGTTCTAATGCTGGTGTAAACGGCAAGGCCTTTAAATGAAGGTTAGAATAGCTGTAGGAAATTTCATTATCGCCATACCACGCGGTTAGTCTTGGTTGGGGCAACATTTTGCCAAACATCTTAATATGGTATTGCTGCCAGTTGATTTGATTACTAAGTGTATCAAAAAGTGTTTGTGCCACCGAGTGTTCTAGAAAATGCGCATCATAGTATAACTCGCCATCACACGGTAATAAATTGGTATTAGGTAAATTAAAAAGTGTTTGCAATTTCTTTGATGTTTAGTTGAATGTTTTGTGCCAGCTCATCTAAGTTTAAGTCGTTAGCATCCGTACCAAAGGGATTTTCAATTTCTTCTGCAATCAGCTCAAGGCTACCTAGAACATAAAGCACAAATGTTACTACGAGTACAATTCCGTATTCAAATTCTTTGATAAAACCATAAGGCATAGTGATAATATATATGAAGATAAACTTCTTTAAAAACATGCTGTAACTATAAGGGATAGGGGTGTTTTTAATGCGTTCGCAAGCTCCACAAACTTCTGAATAGGCAAGGAGCTCTGTATTAAGTTGTAAGAGCTGCACTTCGCTGATAACCCCTGTATGCCTTAACTGATGTAGCTTTTGAAAAAGAAGGTGGTAAACATAGTTGGGTTGATGCACCTCGATTGGTATACCATGATTTTCTAATTTTTTATTTCTTAAATGTGCTGCCAATACTTTTGGGTATAGCCCAATTAACTCAAATAATGCTGCACGTTCTGCATGGGTGTTTGGGATGATGCTATGTAGTTTAATGGCTAGAGATCGCGAGTAATTGGTGAGTGCGCCCCAGTGTCTTCTTCCTTCCCACCATCTATCGTAGGCAGTATTGGTTCTAAATACCAAAAGAATAGATAACACAAAACCTAAAATACTATGTAATGCAGGAGTAGATTTAAAGTTAAGCGAAAGCACCTCGATTTCTAAATAGGCAAGGGCAAATGAATAGATGGCCACCGAAACCATTACCCAAAATAACTTTCTAAAAGTATCACTTTGATGAAAGGTGAAAATTAAACCAAACCATTCCTTTGGATTGTATTGAACCATCTTAATTATGCTTAAAGTTGCCCATCATGTATTTTACTACACCTCTTGTCCTTCTAAGGTCGCGATGGGGTTCCGCAAAATAATATAAATCATAGTTCATCTCCCATATTTTTGATTTAGTTTTTAGGTATTCGGCTTTTGTTTGCAAGTAAATCCCTCTGCTGTTTCGAGTATAATTGATGTAATTCCCTGTGTTAAAAGACCTGCCTACAAACATTCCTCCTACATAAGCCACGCCAGAGCTTTCTACAGAGTCTAGTTTTATGCTAAGTGTAAATTGGTATTGAGGATTCTTTGGGTAATATTTATGCCCTGCCCTAATAAGTTTCTTGATGGCAGCATCCTTAATTTCGGCTTCAAAACTAGAAGAAATATGGCTGGGAGACAGGTTTTCTATGCTGATATCAAAGGCGCCTTTTTTAGGATTAGCCCTTACCTTATTTAAATAAAAATATTGTTGCGAGCAACTGCTTATTATTACGATTAGCAATCCATACAACATATTTAATCGAGTCTTTTGTATCATGGCAATTTTGGTTACTCAAATTTCTATAATTAAGACCAATTTATTACAAACAAATTTTAGGAGCATTTGTACAAATTTTCTTTTGAATTGTTTTCTATGATTTTTTGTAGCTTCATTATCAGTTGAAATAGTTTTTTTTAGCCATCACCAGACAACTAAGCAAAGGCTTGTATGTCTATACCTAGCAAATCAAAAAATAAATTTTTAGACATGAAAAAACTAAGTTTCCTAGCAAGTGCTTTGGTAGCCACTGCCTTGCTTTTTACAGCTTGTAAAAAAGAAGAGAACAAAACCGAAACACCTACACCAACACCTACACAAAAAACCATTGCAGGTATTGCTTCTTCAGACACCACCTTCTCTATTTTGGTTGCGGCGCTAAACAAAACCGGACTTACAGCTACTTTAAACGGAACAGGTAATTTTACCGTTTTTGCTCCAAGAAATGCCGCCTTTAGAGCACTTGAGATTGATGAAGCAGCAATTGCTGATTTAGATGCCATGGAAGTAGAAGAGTTGAAATCGGTATTGTTATACCACGTATTGGGTTCAGAAGTAAAGTCAACTCAATTGAGCAATGCCTACGTGCCAACCTTATTTACGGTTAATGGCAATGGAGTTTCATTAAAAGTAGCTATTGCTCCAGTGAAGTTAAACAATAAAGTAAATGTTACCGCTGCCGATGTGGATGCTAGCAATGGGGTGGTACATGTAATTGATGCGGTATTATTACCACCAACTGTAGTAGATATTGCTGTGAATGATGCTAATTTTAGCTCTTTGGTTGGTGCAGTGTTAAAGGCAGAATTGGCTGGTACTTTAGATGAAACAGAAAACATCACTGTATTTGCGCCAGTTAACCAAGCATTTGCAGATATCAACTTCGATTTAAATGCTACTACCAAAGAGCAATTAACACCTATTTTAACTGCACATGTATTAGGAAAACAAGTACGTTCTGGACAGATTGCAAATGGCCAAAAAGAAGCTACTTTAAATACAGCTGTAGAATTAACATTTAACACCACCTCTGGTGTAAAAATTAGCGGCGGAAAAACCACAGATGCTTCAGTGGTATCGGCCGATATTCAAGCAGTAAATGGCGTGGTGCACGTGATCAATAAAGTGATTTTACCATAAGTATTACCTGATTTTTTTTGATAAAAAAGCGGCCGACATTAAATGTCAGCCGCTTTTTATTTTTATTTTGTATTGTTGTGGATAGATACAATGCAAGTAATCGAAACCACTTTAATTATCTCCATTTATAATAATCTTAAGGCTTTAGAACTTATCTTTATAAGTCTTAAAGCACAATATCGTCCTGGATATTTAGAAGTAATAATAGCAGAAGACAACGATAGTAGTGACACTAAAAAATTTGTCATAGAACATGCAAAGCAATTGCCATTTTCTATCACGCATCTACAACAAGTAGATGATGGTTTTAGGAAATGTGCTATGCTTAATAAGGCCATAGAACAAGCGCGTGGGGAGTATTTAGTGTTTATTGATGGCGATTGTATTTTACATCCTAAGTTTATTTTTCAGCACCGCAGTTTCAGACAAAAAGGTTTTGCCCTGTATGGCCGACGTGTGATGATAAGTGAATCGCTCACCAAAAAGTTATATCAAAGCAAAGACCTTGGGTTGTTAAGTATTTTTCAGTTTATCAAACACCGTTGCCAAAGATTAGATGCTGCTTGGTATCTGCCCTTCTTGCCCCCCAAACAAAAGATAGGCATTTGGGGCCACAATTGGAGCATCCACAAAAGTGATATCTTATCTGTAGCTGGTTACGATGATACTTATACTTCGGCAGGAATAGGAGAAGACACCGACATTGAGTGGCGTTTGGTTCAAACAGGAATTAAATTTTTACGCTATAAAAATAAGCTTGTACAATACCATTTATGGCATCCAGAAAACTACCAGTCTACCGAGGCTGTGCAAACAAAACTCGAAGCCAAGAAAGAAAATTATCAAAAGACAAAGGATAAAAAATGGCTGTTAGGAAGCCTTAAGCTCCTTGATTAACGCACCCTCACCGAGGCTCTAATTCCTATCCAAAATCTAAGATCAGTATCTCCTACTTTCTCCGAGAAGCTATAGTTAGAGGAGTAGGCGGCAAAGTACTTTTTAAAAGTACTGCTCTTGGTGTTAAATATGCCAAAGTCGGCAGTTGGTCCAATACTTATATCAAGTTTGTTGTTTACAGGGTATAAAATACCCATGTACCACCTCACCAATAAGTTGATTTTGTTGTTTGGGGCATTTCCTGCATTAAGCTGTTGGGCGCTTAAATCAAGGGCTAGGAGTCTGTTTTTTTGCAAAGGCATTTGTGTACCCAAGCCATATCCATAAGTATATATAAGGTTGGGTTGACCCGATTGTACGCCTAATATCAGTAAGTGTTGAAAGGTGTTAAAGCCTGTTCTTAAGCCAAAGTTCCATAACTGTTTTTCGTCCATTGATACCTCTATTTGGTGATTGCCCTTTTTGAGGTAGTTGGTAAAACTAAGAGAATAATGTTGGTTACTATCTAAATGAGGGTCATGGTTGTTTTGGGCAAATAAACCAACAACAAGGCTCAAGAAATTTAGGCACAATATGAGTGGTTTAAGGCTCATGCTAGGGCAATACTCTAGATAAAGCAATCTGCACAAAGTGCAGCCCCTTTTTGAATGGCCTTGATTAAATCTCTTTCAATATAGGCTTGCTTGTTTTGGGCATACCATTTATGAAGCTCTTCTTTATACTTATCTGCTGTTGCAGGGTTTTTCTTTACATCTATTACCAATTGTTGTGCTTCGTTGGGTCTTGGTCCCCAAATAGCGGTAATATTAAAATGGGTGTCTAACTGAATGAGTTTTGGAATAGAACGACTATTGCCTGTTAAATGGGCATCTATTAAAGGGAGGTGTTGGTCGCGGTAAATAAGTTTTAAAGTGATTTTTCCATCTGAGGCCAAGGCAATTTTTTGCATCACTGGCACAATTTGCGCGGCATCTCCACACCAATTTTCAGTTATAACTAACCAGTTTATCTTGTGTTGAATTTGTGTTACCTGCTCAAGCAAGGCTTCACTAGGTTCGTAGGTTTTTAATATCCTGGTCACACGCTGAAGGTTCATAGGTACATAGGCAAGTAGTCCCTCTGTGGCTTTTTGGGCGGCTTCTTCCTCCATTATTTTCAAGTAGCTGTCGAAATCTGTGGCTAGCTCAAAATAGTTTTTATAATCGAATTTGGTGAGTTTAGATAAGGATGTCATCTCGTTCATGCGGCAAAATTATTGAAACTTTTAAGAATACTAAAGGGTTTTAACCACTTATTTGTTTTTAATAAGTACTTAA
>CAYUDC010000102.1:0-4331 GCA_964443415.1 uncultured Chitinophaga sp.
TTGAATATCCAACTGACGGCGTTGTATTGGCAGAGTCTGCATCAAAGCCTATAAAGGTTTTTAATACCAAAGACCATCACTCGGTAATTATGCCTAGAACTAATCATGAGCAAATGAAAAATTCTGAAGCTACTCGAACGGCATTAACATATTTATATGAAGGAAGATATGGTCGTTTTTTTAGAGTTTACATTAGATAATAATTAAAACATGCTAGTAAGAATTTTAGTCATTATAACTTTTACTCTAGCCTGTAAATCAAAGCAGGTAATAGATATTCCCGATACAAAAACCAAAAGTATAGATTCAATTTGGTCAGTTTTATGTGGTGTATCCATAACACCAAAAATTACATCTGATGGGAATGTCATTTATAATGAGCTATTTTCCCATAATCCTAAAGGGGATAGTTTCATTAAAATAGATGGTCTAACAGGCAAACGTATTTTTGAATGGAATGATTATTTGCATTCCCCTGTACCTGTTACAGACCGCAGTATTTTCTTCACCAATGATAAAATGATTTTTTCGAATGGTCCTAGAAACTATTGCGTAAATACCATAACTGGCAAAACCATTTGGAGAACTCAATTACTTAATTATGGCGCAAGTGGTGCTCTATATTTTGATGGCAATGATTCTTACTATCAATCCATGTCAAAAAAAGATTTTAGTGTAGATATTTATAAATCTAATATCGAGTCAGGACGTAAAGATTTGCTCCTCTCCATTTATGACTCGAGCAGAACCTATCATTACTTGCAAATTGACCCAATGGTGATTGCAAAAAACAGTTTAAATGAAAATGTCCTGTTGATTGTCATTAGTTATTTATCCGACTTTGATGGCAAAGAACCTATCCAAAAAATCATTAGTTTTAACCTAGATAAAAATATCCAAGAATGGGAAGTTGATTATGCAGGTAAAATTTATGAATTTCAAAGTAATATTTTCAAAACCAAAGGAAACAAGACCTACCTAGCTGGTTCAACATATCATGATGGTAGATTCTTGGTTTGCATCAACAATGATAATGGACAAATTATCTGGCAGCAAAAGCTGCCAGATTTTTGCACCAGTGTTCATTTGTACCAAGACAAAGTGATTGCATTATGTAATGGCAGACAACCCATTACTAGTTATAACCAACAAAGTGGCAGCATTCATTGGATGCAATCTTTTAAGGACGAAAAATTTAAAGAACTTAATTTCGCCTTTGATGATGCTATTGTATTTAAGAATTATTTGATATCAAGTCAGTGTGGTAACCTATTAGCCTTAAATTTAAATACCGGACATGTGGTATATTATAAAGAAATTGCTTATGGCAGCGCATGTTTGAGGGGTGGCGTCGCCATCAACGAATCCCGCCGGCTCTTCTATGTCAATGACCGCTTTCGGATTTTGTGTTATCCTTTGCCCGAAGAAATTAGTTATTAACCCAGCACCCTTTTAACCTATAAACCCTTTTAACCCATGAAAAACTTCGCATACCTTGCCTTTATAATCACCCTTCTCGTCCTTGCCTGCAAGCCCAAACCCACGCCCGACCCTTCTCCGAAGCCCACACCCACTCCCTTGCTGCTGGATACCTTATGGAGCCGCACCCTGGGCAGCGGCATTCCCTTACAATTAAACTCCCAAGGTGATGTGTTGCTTTCTAACAGGCTGGCAACGGGCTTTCCAGAACCTGTATTGGGCGTTGACGGCGCTACGGGTAAACTTAAATTTACCTGGCAAGACTACCTGCAAGCCAATAGCCAGCTATACCCTGGCTATTACCTCTTTCAAAACGACTATTTGCTGCTGGCAGACCAAGCGCACCTAGGTGCCATCCATACCCTTACAGGCCAAACCGCTTGGAAGTTGCCTGCAGGCGCTTATACCTATGGCTCTATCCTTGGCAGCAATGCCTCGGGGCAATGCTACCAAGGGCAAAGCAAACAAGATTACCTGCTCGAGGTGTTTGAGATAGCGCTAAGCAGTGGTCAAAAAACACTCCTGCTCCATGTGTATGACAGCACCCAGCAATACAAACACATTCGATTGAATCTCTTGCAATGGGGCAAAAACAGCCAAGACCAAGCCTGCCTGTTCTTAAACCTGCAATACAGCCATCCCTTGCGCCCCAACGAAACCTACCAACGCCAGCTTTGCTATAATTTGGTGCAACAAAAAATAGTTTGGGAATATGCCTATAGTGGCATCCTCGAGCAAATAAGTGCCTATGCCGCCCATAAGTTTTATGTTGGGTATTATGCAGCAGGTTTGTTTTATGTGCAATGCTATGACACAGACCATGGCAAACTACTGTGGCAACAATCGCTGGGCGAGCAAGCATACCAAAAGTTATGGGTACACCAAAACCATTTGGTGGCGGTGCCTTGGGGTGCAGAGCCAGTAAAAGCCTTTGATTTGCAAACGGGTGCCGAGCAATGGACCTTTAGCTTAGAGGCGACTAAACATGCTAACTTTTTATTTTGGAATGAAAGCAGCAGCTACCATGCGCCCTATTTGTTTGCAGCCTACGGAAAGCACTTGTTGGTGCTAAACCTTCAAACAGGCCAAGAAGTGTATTACCAGCCCATTGGTTTTGAAGGCAGCAGCTTTTACAAAGGGGTAGCGGTTAATCCCAACACCCGCACCCTTTATGTAAATGATATCCGTACCTTAAGGTGTTATAAGTTGCCCAAAGAGGTGGTGTTTTGAGAATGAGGCAGTACAAACACCTTTATAATGAAAAGTGAATCTGGGTGCGATAAATACCATTGAATTTGTATTTTTGTTTATATCAAATACAGCATGAGTTTAAAAGAAAAATTAAAACAAGATATCCAGCTAAAAGATAAAGCACAAGTGAATTGGGTAAAAAGAAAAGCAGAATGGATTGCCTCTGTCAATGATTTAAACACTATGTTGATGAATTGGTTTAATGATTATAAAGTGGAAGGCTTGCTGGATTTTAAGCTGTCTAAAAAAAATAATTCAGAAGAGTTTATTGGAAGTTATATTGTGAATAGCCTTCACCTTTGTTTTGCAAACGGAACTGAAATAATTGTTGAGCCAATGGGAACCTTGATTGTTGGTGCATGGGGGCGTTTTGATGTTTACCCACGGGGATATAATTCTGGTAAATACTTTATTCTTTTATACAAAAATGAAGAAGGACAATTTTCATGGCAAATAGTGGATGCGCAAACTAAAAGAGATAGTAAACCATTTACCAAAGAAAGCTTGGAAGAGATATTTGAAAAATGGCTAAGTTAAATTCTGAAAAACTGAATCAATCCTATTTGAATTTAATGGCCATAAGAAACTCGATGGCTTATGTTCAAAAAGAAACCTACAGAAGAAAGGATGATGGTTTTTTAAAATCAATAGGCTTTCCTTATTTAGGTGAAATCTCAAAAGATAGAAAACGTTTTGTTGAAAAGAAATTTGACAACTTAGTTCAATCAATAGACGAGTTGATCATTCTTGGCATAGTTTCAGATTTTGAGAAAATTGTTTTTGATAGAATAGAGAACGCCAGTGGTGAAATTACAAAAATTGTAAAAGAAAAATACACCCTAAAACCATTCCAAGATTTTTCAACCAATTTTGTAAAAACTACTAGAGAAATTGATAAACTATCTATCGTGAAAGCAATAGTAGCTCCCAAATTACCTGAGGAACTATTAAAGAAGTTTAGTGAAATAATTGATTTAAGGAATAGACTTGCCCACGGGAAAAGATTTGGAGAACAATCCTTATTGTCTTTTGATGAAATTTCACAAATTCTTGATGATATTCTAAATTATATTTGATTAAACTATAAATAGAAAATGGGTAAATGGGGTTTTCAAAAGCTATTTTTACTCATCTAGAATCAGTGGCGCACCATGAAAGTTGGTGTCTAGCAATTTATTTCCAATGGAATCAAAGGATTGAAATCTCCCATTTAAGATTGAAGCTCCGGCGGTTTTATAAGTCTCACCTGGGTTTAATGGGATGGTCCAATTTTCGATGGTATGCAGTTTTCCGTTACTATGGTAGCTTTTTAACACGCCAAATGGCAATCCAGTTTGATAACGGCTTTGGCAATAATTGATATCTTTTAAAAATACCGTCTAGCTTATTGCCTTTGTAATAACCCTCACTTATTTGCTGTTGAAAGGTATCTTTTATGATCCAAAACCCTTGTTTTAAACCATTTTTATCAGTGTAATTTATTTCATCCTTTATGGCAATATGTTGCAAGGAATCAGCTATTATATTTTGTGGTTGCGCTGTATTTCTTTCGGTTTGGATGCAAGAAGAAAGAATGCTTAGAAACAAGAAAATTTGCTTCA
>CAYUDC010000102.1:4431-9883 GCA_964443415.1 uncultured Chitinophaga sp.
CCAATGCCACTGATCATGGATACAATGCCGCCTGGTAATACAAACCTAGAAACATTGCCATCTGCCCCAGCCGTGGTAGAACCCAACACCACCGCACGAGGATGCACCCGATAGGCCATGCTGTGAAACTCTGCCGAGCTCTGAGAAATTTCATTGACCAATATCACTACCTTGCCCTTGTAATACTGCTTATTGCGCTTGCCTGCAGTAAGGCTTGGGGTATAGGTAAATAAACCCGGACTTTCTAAACTGCCATTGCTAAATTTAACAAACGGAATGCGCTTGGGCATCAGGTAATTGCTTAAATCGTAGATTGGAAAATCGGAGGGATAATTTCTTGCATCGATGATAAGGCCCTTGGTAGCTTGGATGCTTGGCCACAACAAGGGCAAATGCGCGCTCTTTAAAGAACTGTTATTTAGATAAGCGATATGCTGATCTATCATTTTAAAGCTGGTATCAGTGGGCATGTATTTGCGATACAACTTAAACTCCTTGCCCTGGTAAGTGGTTAATACTGTTTGTACTTTTTGGTTGTTTCTAAAGTATTCAATAGGCAACAGACTGTCGTTGGTTCTAAGTAAACTGATGGCAATATCTCTTAACTTGGTAGGGTAATTAGAAGCTGGAAACAAGTCGAGCTTTTCTTTGATATGCTCCTCTACCGATTGATTAGAAATACGGGTAATCACATCCCCCACTTGCAGGCCAGTTTCTTTGCCCAATGCATCATCATAAAAACCAGTTACCACGGCTTTGTTTTCAATAAAAGTGAGCTCTACCGCCGCATAACGCAATCCAAAATATTGGTTTAAAGCCTCGTTTTCGCCCCAAATATTGGCATGGGTATCGTGGATGCGCCCAATTAATCTTAGCGTGGTTAGGGTATAAGCTGTTTCATCTTTTGCGGCAAGAAATGTTGGAATAAATTCTTCCAATACCATTTTCCAATCTTCTTCAATCAGGTTTTTATACGGAAAGAAGTATTGTATCATGTTCCAATACCTAAACAGCGTTAATAGCCTAAAGCCCGCGTCGGGGTATTTCATAGCGGGATAAGATCTTTCGTTTTTAAATTCGGGATTCCCCACCCCTGGAAAAAAGTCGATATAATAATGCTCCTTTGGCCGCTTAGCCTGTTTTACCTTTAAGAGTAGGCTGGTGAGTTCTGCAGAAAATTGTGCATCTGTTATCCATTGTAAGTCGGGTAATAGTTTTACCTCCGAAGCCTTCACCTTGATGTCTTTGCCAGGTTCAAATGCACCCAAAGCCAGAATCCATTGGGTGAGCACCTCATCGCGTTCTTGGTTGTTTTGGGCGGCTAATACTTTTGGTAGCACCCTAAAAAGTTCGTAATCCCATTGATAGTTGCCAGTGGCAATAGCGGGGTGATAGTATTTTAAAAAGCCCCAAATAAGGCCGAGGTATTTAAGGTGCTGCATCTGCATTGCATTCACCGAGCTTAGGCTGATACCAGAACCTTTGTTAAAGGCAGAATCTTGTTCGGCAAGATAAATTTTCTTTTCTAGCGTTTTAAGTTCTTTGATATCCTTTCCATCGATGCTAATGCTAAGGTTATCTAACCACATTTTGCCTTTGCCAACTAGGAGTCCGCCTACCACAATTTGCTTGGTTTTAGCGGGGTTTAAGTCGAGGGTAACTTCGTACTTTGTCCAATCACTCGTACCCTTTGCCCCTCTGTTATGCATGTTATCAAAAGCAACGGATGGGTCTATGCGCATCCACAAACCAGCATAGCCTTCTTTAACATTTTCTGTTTTGATATACCCAGTGAGGGTAATTTTTTTACCGGGATAATTGTTGGGAATGGTAAAGGCCCAGGCTTTAAAATCGGAGGCACCCTCTTTGTACTCGATGCTCGCTGCGTATTTCCCATTTTGAGTATTTACCGTATCGAGGGCAACGGCATAATTGGCAGCGCCAAAAACATTCCAACCAAAAGGCCTAATGCTGTCGTTAAGCTCAAAGTCGAGATTAAAATTTTTATCGGTTTGACCCGAAGCCGACAAGGCGATGAGGGCAGTTAAAAAGGTAAGGAGGATGGTTTTCATGGGAAGGGATTGGATTAATTTTTAAAGCTATTTGAAATAAATAATTCTGCTTTGGTTCAATACGAATATAACGAGAATAAACAAAATGCAGCCTCTTCGCTCATCACATACTTCATTTATTTTTTAAATGTTAGGCATGTAGATTATCTAAAAAAACCTCTCTTTATCGATCACTTCTGGCAAATTCTATGGACTATCGACTATCGACCATGGTCTTATTTGCCCCCAAAGCATATACCATCGGAATCTTATCGGCTAAGTGTGCAATCCTATATTGCTGTGGGGCTACTTCGATGGTTTTGTTAAAGCAATTGTAGGGCGAATAATCAAACTCCTCAAAGGAGCTAATCTGTAATCCATGAGATAGCAGGCTGTTGAATACTTCTCCTAGGCTGTGGTTCCAAGATACTTCGGTATTAGAGAGGGCTGCCGACTTATCCGCATAAGTGCCTTCGAGGGTTTCTACAATAGGGCCTGAGTTAAAGTAGCGGTAAGCCACTTTCTCAAAGTCATTATCAAACATCCAAACCACTGGGTGAAACTCTACCAAAACAAACTGCCCTTGTGGTTTTAAAAACCTGCTTACAATATTGGCCCATTTGTTTAGATCGGGCAGCCAACCAATGGTGCCATAACTGGTGAATACCATATCAAAAGTTTGGTGGAGGTGTTGGGGTAAATCATATAGATCGCAACAGATAAAGGTAGCATCGGTTTGGGTTTGAATGGCCAAGGCTTGCGCACTTTCAATGGCTTTATCTGATAAATCTACACCTGTTACCTTTGCCCCCATGCGGGCCAGCGAGATACTATCTTGCCCAAAGTGGCATTGCAGGTGCAGGATGCTTTTGCCTGCTACATTGCCCAACAAGTTTAATTCGATGGCATTGAGGGAGCTTTTACCCGCCAGAAAATGGGGCATATCATAAAAGTCGGACGCCAAATGCGCTGCTACCCTGTCGTTCCAAGATTTGCGATTGATGGCGATATAGTTTTGTTCGGGTGTCATGAACTGAGATAGTTTGATAAATGAACTGTAAGATAAGATAGTTTTATGGATTATTTTGCCTTATCTATCTTCTACCGCATACCAAGGAATATCCAATAGACCCTCAAACAAATAAACGTTTACGGTTTCACCCAACTCAGTTCGGTGGTATAAGGCCTCGTCTACACTCACTTCATCGGCTTCTTTTTGAGGACCCCAAGGCCCCAGGTTAAGGTAATAAATGGTAGTTTTACCATTGCTGATGTGTTTATCTAGTACCTTAGTAGAATACACTTCTGCTTTCGACGCATCATAAAAACAATTGATATGAATAGTGGTACCAAAGCCATAGCCAAACATTACAAAAGCCAAGCCTGCTAAAGCATAGTATTCTTTTTTACGTTTGTTTTTCTTTAAAAAAAGTAAACCAGTTAAAGCCAAACTAATGAGCAAAGCATTGGGCCAAACATGTTCAAAACTTAAGATAGAATAATCTAGCACCGCACGCACAAATAACACCAAACTGGGAAAGATTATGGCATAAATCACCGATGGATAGGCGCTACCTTTAGGCTCATCAAATTGGATCAAACCGTTTGATAAAATAATTGCCAACAAAGCCAAACAAGGGATGATTAAATTAGCCAATAATGCCCATTGATAGGGCGTTGGATAAAAGAATGCCCAAGCTGCAGAGAGGCCTCCCATCCAATTGATAACAGTAGCCACTCTACGAGCGGTTAGAAGTTTCTGTTGTCTTGTTGCTTCAGACCAACCCAAGTTTAAATCTTTTAAAATGGCCTTCTCTTCTTCTTGCGCTGCCAGCACATCTAAATCTTGATAGGTATAAGATAAGTACAATAAGATATCATCATACTTACCCATGTATTTACTTATCTTGATGCGTTTTTTGTTTTTATCTATCGGCTCAACAAAAATATAATACTCATTTACCGTATAGCCTTTGATGTCTTTGTGGTATAACACCCGATGAGAGAAGGTACTTACAAATTCAATTTTTTCATCATCTATACGAAGCCTGGTTTTATAGACATCTAACACACCTATGACTACCAAAGTCATCATGGCTAGGCCAATAGGAATTAAAATCCAAGAGGCATTAGGGGTATAATCTCCATTTTCAAAAGGGAGGCTAAGCATCCAAGCAAATAATACAAACAATAAAGGAGAAAACACATAGGTAAAGATGGCCCAAAATTTGGCAATTTTATACTCGTTCATGGCAGCATGTTAAGAAGAGTTACAATTTAACAGCTTTCATATAAACTTCCAAAAATATAAAGGTGAATAAGAATCATTCAAAAGCAAAACTTATTTCTGGCAAAAAAAATCCCTATTTTGCCCCCACAAATGGAGTCGAAGCCCCCGCATACCGAAACAGGTTTCCTGCAATCCATCAAGCTGATGTTGGTGGGTGGTTTGTTGTTGCTGGCCTTAATTGTAGCTACCAATAAGTTAATCATTTATTACCTTTATGGTGCTGCCAATTTCCCAAACAACTGGCTTGGAAACTTGGCTCAAACAGAGGCTAAGGTATTTGCCATGGCTTCGCGAGGCGATTTATACCTTACCTGGTTTGCCTTTGTATTGTGTTTGCCCGCATTGATTGCAGTGATGGTTAAATTGGTAAAAACATGGAGTGATTAATGGTATGCAATTATTTTATTATCCTCACCTAACAGCATCCACCACTTTTGAGTTTAGCGAAGAAGAATCTAAACATTGCATCAAAGTATTGCGCCACCAAAAAGGTGATACCATTCAACTCATGGATGGCAAAGGACATGTAGCCAATGCGTTGATAGAAAATGATCATCCCAAACGTTGCAGTGGTAGCATACAACAGGTGCAATATTTTGAACCAAGTCTACCCTATCATTTTCATTTAAGCATCGCGCCTACCAAACAACATGAGCGCTTGGATTGGTTGGTAGAAAAGGCCATTGAGATGGGTGTGCATCAAGTGAGCTTTATACATTGTTTAAATAGCGAAAGGCCAAAAGTAAACCTCGAACGTTTACACAAAATTGCCATCAGTGCCATTAAACAAAGCAAGCAATATCACTTACCCATCCTCAAAGAAATGCTTAGCTTTAAAGAAGCAATAGAAGCCTCGCAAGCACCCCTTAAACTCATCGCTTATTGCCCGACAGGACAAGAACAAAGTCTATATTCTTATTTAAAAGAACAGCCCCAAAGTATCCATTTGCTGGTGGGGCCAGAAGGCGATTTTCATCCAAGTGAAGTAAGTCTTGCCCAAGCCAAAGGTTTTAATGCTTGCTCTTTGGGCAAGAATATCTTGCGCACCGAAACTGCCGCCCTCTTTAGCATAGCCGCCGCCGCTGCAGTGTTGGGTCAACCCGAAAAAAGT
>CAYUDC010000103.1:0-9856 GCA_964443415.1 uncultured Chitinophaga sp.
TTGGTTTAGCCGAGTTGGGGTGTTATGGTTCCAATTATTTATTCCAAAGAGGATCCATAATCAAACCTTGATTGCCCAACCATAAAGGCGGGTTGTTTTATGTTCTCATTCTTTGTCTTATGTCAGCCAAATTCAGGTCAATTAACAAGTTTCCATCTCTGAAAACCTCTTTCAATTCGCCTGTTTTTTCTTGTTCCCATGTTGTTTGGTCTATCAATTTATAAGTGCCGTTTACATTTTCGATTTTTATCAATCCTTTGGCCGATTTTTTAGTTCCATCATCCGTAATGGGGTCTTTAAAAATAGCTCTACCTTGCCCGTTTACCTCACCATAGGTAGCCTTCATTGCAAAACCAAATGTGTCTCTTGTATTGTATTGATAGGTGTATGAACCAATCCCCAACACTACATTTGTAGATGCAAATCCTTTTGCTTTTAGTCTTTCACAAATTTGGGTTGCTCTTGTCACCGTAATACTGTCGCCATAAATTGAACCAATATGTGGGTCAAGTTCTTTAAAACCTTTTGAGTTGGTATTTCCTCCAAAGGTTTCCCAAAGCAATTCGATTACTCCTTTTCTTTCATTTTCATTTTCGCTCAAAGGATTGCCACAAATAATATCTACTGGGTCGCCGCTGTCGGGTCGAATAACAACCTTACCTTCTCTACTTAACACTTCATTTTTCAATTGAGGCAAATAATCTGTTAACACCTTCCATAAATCCCAGGTGTCCGAAACAATAGATAGGATGCCTTTGGGATAAACCTCCACAATTAATCTTCGGAAGGTTTCAATTTCATCCTCCATGGTACCCATACACATGACACTGTGTTCGGTGGCAGAAACAGACCCTCCAATTAATTCATTGTCAGAATTAGCATTATAGTAGTTTTCTAATAGTGAGATAGCCGGAATGGTGTCTGTTCCACTAAAACTTAATAGATGTCCACTTGCTGAAATTAAACTTGCTTCTACTCCTGCCATTCCGCGCATCGAAAAGTCGTGCCCTTGCCAATCCACAAATTCGGGAATGGAAGAAGTTTCTTGAGCAAATTTAGCTAACACCTTTCTGTATTGTTTTGCTATGGTGGCAGAAGTACAAGGCATCCAAATTACCGCAGAAACCAATGTTTCAAAATAATTGGTAAGCCAAAAGTACTCAGGTAAAGTATTGTACATGGTAAACATAGGTACCCTAATAGGTACACTCGAACCTTCGGGCAAAGCTTTTATCACCATTGGGATATAGCCCAGGTCGTGTAAATCTTCGATATGCTTTGTGCCTATTTGATTTTCGCCTAAGTAGTTATTGATTCTTCTTCGATATTCTGCTACCACTTTTTCTTTGGGTTGTGCAAAAAAGTAGGTTTCAAAATCTTCTAATATATATTTTTTGATAAAGTACTGAAGTCCGAAAAATACCACTTCTTCCACCCCTTCTATTCTACTTTTTCGTGGAGTCCAATTAGAATACACCAAGGTTGTTCCTTCTGGATATTGTCTTCTGTGGTCAACTTTGTAACCGTCTGTTAATAATAAAGGATTCATGTAAGTGAATTTTTTTTTTAGTGTTGATTGAGTTTATTGTAAAGTGGGCTGAATTAAGCTAAAAGCTCTTTATTAAGTTTTATTTGAACCAACCCATCATGCTCTAAATGCTGGAACGAATCTGTGGTGAAAATTTTTTCAAAACACTTTAAGTCATCAAATCCTTTGCTGAAAATTCCATGACTTACTGCCAAATATAACTTACCTGCATTTTTACTTTTAAGTTCTTTGGCTAATCCAATAAACGTTCCACCAGCATCGCAAATGTCATCTACAATCAAACAGTCTTTGCCTTCAAGATTCTCTTGGTAAACCTTAAATCCTGTCAGTTTTCCTGTTTTTACATCCCTGCTTTTGCTACATTCTATCACCTCTATCCCTCCTAGATATTCAGAGACTTTATATATTTTTTTCAAAGCACCTCCATCTGGTGAAATCAACACCACTTTGTCGTCAATTAATTCGATTACTTTTCGAATGAATACATGGTTTGTAATTACTTTACAACGATTTAAAACTGCCGGTGTAACTTCTGAATGAGGGTCAAACACCATTACTTTTTTAAAATGTAACTGGTTAATGATGTCAGCATAAACTTTTACAGTGAGTGGTTCGCCTGTAACCATTATTCTATCTTGTCTTGCTGCAGGAAAATAAGGTATAAGCAGGTTTTCTAAAGTGGCACCCATTTTTTGTAAAGCATCCACCGCAACACACAGTAATCCAAGATCATTAAATGAATTGATACGGTGAGTGACGCTTACGCTTGTTGACTCAGCAAAATTTGAAATTATTTTGATATGTGGTTCTCCGCCAGAAAAAGTAAAGCTTTCAAAATGTATTTCATCCTCCTCTATCGGATGAAAGTTTTTATCTAAATTAAGTACCATTGTTAATTAATTTGCGTAAATGATACGCAAATATGGAACAAATTATTCGTATCGCCAAATATTTAGTGTAAATATTACGCAAAGTTAATCTCAAACAAAAAGCCTTCTTTCCTTAACTTGCTATATTTCTGGTTGTTAAACTTGTAAAGTTTGGCGGGTCTTCCTTTAATTTGTTTTCCGTATTTTTCAGTTTCCTCTACTATTCCAAAGCTTAATATCTTTTTTCTGAAATTTCTCCTGTCAATTTCTTTTTCTAAAATGGTGCAGTATAAGTTCTCAAGTTCGGAGAATAAAAATTCTCTTGGCAATAAATCGAAGCCAATGGGTTGATAAGTGAGTTTACCTTGAAGTCTTTTAAGTGCATATTTTAATATATCAGCATGGTCGAAGGCTAAGTTTGGTAATTCAGAAATTGGAAACCATTGGGCATCCTCTGCGTCGCTATCAGCCTTTAAAACTAATTTAGTAGAATTAACTAAAGCAACATATGACACAGAAATCACCCTAAATCTTGGGTCTCTATGGATGTTATCACCAAAGGTATACAGTTGCTCTAAGTAATTAACTTTTATGCCAGCCTCTTCATTCAGTTCTCTGTTTACAGCTTCATTTAAGGTTTCGTTGTCCTTTACAAATCCGCCCACCAGCGCCCATTGATTTTTTAGCTTCCCAAATTTTTGTTTTATGAGTAGTACATTGAGTTTGTTATCGGCATATCCAAAAACGATGGCATCCACTGCAATTTTAATGTTCTGTTTTATTTCCATTAGTTATATGCGTACAAATTACACAAAAATAGGGATTTTGTTGCATTCCACTACAAGCGAATAAAATCAGTGGGCGAGCTGTAAATCTAACTCATAGTGGCAAGTGTTCTTTTATGTAAGTGTTGCCAATTCATTTCCTTATTTAAGTAGCAAATCGTTTAGCTTTTTTTATCTAATTTACTTCATTCATCCATTTGTTGCTCATGGCATCAAATAAATATCAATGAGTAAATGATTTTCTTGCCACCAACGCATCCAACCCATGAATGGATCTTTGCATTGGTCTATGTAGTTGCGGCATGGTTCGTCTTCGTGAGCATTGTCTTCCTCTTGGTAAAAGCAATCATATTTCACTTTGATCCAATCTCCTTTCATTTCAATCGGACAAAATAGCTCATGTCCATTTGGAATAAGCTAGGTGTCTGCCTTATCATCGGGATTAATTCTTAAGGGATGTTTTTTTGAAACATTTCCCGTAAGACGCTCCATCCTGCTTATTCCATAAGATTGTAAGATATATTCTTCCCAGGTTTCGAAGTTGTAATTTTTTGTTTTAGGTAAGTACTTGATATCTGAAAAGTTGACCAAAACTTTGTAGGCTTTATGAGTGATGCCAATACAAACAAAGTGCATAATGCCATAGTCTGGCTTGAAAAATTTTGAGCAAACATTTAGGTTGCTTGCGTCTTGATACATATCCCAACTGGCCATTTTATCCTTCAGTAAACTGTCATGATATATTTCAAAAGTAGTAGGTGCTATCACCAAGCCTACGCCTAAACTGGATACCTGGTTATCATAGCCGCAAAGTTGCTCTTGTTGAGTTACGGAGGGAACTGATTTTATTGAAGATGATACAACAGAGGATGAATCTATGGTGTTAGTATTGCTTTCGTTGGGCTTGTTTTTAATGCCGCATGCAATGGATATCATTAAAATGAAAATGGATAAAAATGGTCTTATCATGGTTGTTATACTGAATAAAATTTTAACACGATTGTTTATCATTCATTTGGGTCAAACCGAATATAGATGGCTTAACTTGCTGGAATCCCCATTTACTTCCACTTACTCACCCATAGTTTTTCTTCCGCCTTGTCTAAGAAAGTCCATGCTACAATGCGGGTTATTTTATTGCCTGTGCTCATAGGTATGGTTTTTACTTTTTTAACACCCGCTTTTTCGAGGTTTTTATAAATGCTTTCTAAATGCTCTGATTTTGATACCAAGCTAGAAAACCAATAACATTGTTGGGCATACTGTTTACTTTGTAGAATCATGTTTTTGATAAACTGCTTTTCGCCTCCTTTGCAACACAATTCTTGGTTTTGACCGCCAAAGTTAAGCTCAACCTTTTTTACTTTTTGCTGCTTTAAGTTACTCAATTTTCTCAAGGTGCCAGCGTTGGCTTCTTCCATAGAGGCATGAAAAGGAGGGTTGCAGATACTTAGGTCAAATCGTTCATTTGGTTCAAACAAACCATGAAAGATATTTGCTTCATTGTTTTGTAACTTGAGTCGCACATGGTTGTTTAATGCCAAGTTGTTTGTAACAATCTTCTCTGCCGACTTTAAAGCAATAGGGTCAATGTCTGAACCAACAAAGCTCCACCCATATTCTTGATGACCAATAATGGGATAGATGCTATTTGCGCCCACGCCAATATCCAAACACTTTATCTGCGAGCCTTTGGGTATTTTACCATTACGTGCATTGCCCAACAAATCTGCCATGTGGTGCAAATAATCTGCTCTTCCCGGAATAGGTGGGCATAAATAACCGGCTGGTATCTGCCAAAAATCTATTTGGTAGTAGTGTTTGAGGAGCGAAGCGTTTAGTAAAGTAACCGCTTGAGGGTTCGAAAAATCTATAGATTCATCCTCAAACTCGTTGGTATATACATGTTTTTTTAAGGCTGGGTAGCTTTCGCAAAGTTCTTTTAAAGGATAGCGGCCGCGGTGCTGGTTGCGTGGATGTAAATTTGATTTTACTTCTTGGCGCTGCTTCTTTGTTTGTAAGGTCATGATGCATTTGAAATAGCTCGAAAGATATTAAAAAAGCACCATAACCTTTTGTTTTATGATTTCGTTTAGCGATTGAACATTTGTAATGCCATCCTATTTCAATCTAAATTAAAGTCGTACTTGTAGCCCTAAGTTAATGCTTAGAATAGGCGAGCCCTTGCTTGTAGTTTCTGGCGCAGCATCCACTCCCATGTACTTCATATATCCAAGTGGCATGTTTAGGTAAAAAGTTATTTTTTGCCATGGACTAATTGCTCCCGAAAAATTTACCTGACCACCTACAGCCATTTTACGCTCCTCTGTATATTTTCCGGTACCCGCTCCAAGTTTAAAATAATCTGTCATGTCAACCGCAACATTTGCCAATACTCCTTGAAGTTTAATACTCATCCAGCCATTTTTGGCACCTTTTAAGGTTCTGTTTTCGTATGTTGCATAAGATCTTCCATAGGTTTGAAAATCCCAGCCAAAATCTAGTTTTGAATAAAAGCCAGCGTTACCAAAAACTCCACTTGTTAAATCGGCGCAAGGTCCGGATATTCTATAAATGTTAACTGGCGATTTAAAATAGGTTGTGGTTGTAGTGTTCCCAGATTTAGATCTGCTTATTACAAATTTTTCATTTCTGGTTTTTATCTGATTTACCATATGGTAAGTAATTCCTGCCGAAGCGCCTTTAAAGGTTCCGAAGCTTCCTGTAAATCTATAATCCATTGGCTTGGTCCAATATTGGGCTTCTAAATTTAAGGTCATTGGAAGTCCTTCTACAATTTCTGTTGGAGGGATTGAAAAAGAAATACTAGGTCTGATTTTTAGCATGCTTTTATCTTCCACATCGTTTCCTATAATTTTATGTTCGACCTTTTGAGCTGAGCTAACATTTGTTAAGATTAAAATTAAGAATAGCAATGCCATACTTTTGTTCATTGTTTTTGTGCTTGGTAGTTTCATCAGTTTTGTTTTTAAAGGTTTTGTTATCTTATAAATAAATTGTATTCGGTTTGATCCAAAAGATGACCCAACAAAACTGTTTGCTTTTAAAAGTATAAACAATGGTCGAAAGTGACCAATTATCGTTTATCAATCAAATAAGCTATCTATTATTAATAGGTATTGATACATTTGAATCATGAAAATTAGAGTGGTATTGGTGGATGATAAGGCTGTTAATAGAAATAGCATTCAATCTATTCTATCATATAATGATGAGATAGAAGTTTTAGGAGAGTTTTCTGATGGCATTACTTTTTTAGATTCAATTAAAACCATAGGTGAGGAGATTGATGTAGTTTTAATGGATTTAGAAATGCCTGCATTAGATGGTATTGAAACTATTTTTAGGGCTAAAAATGCCATGCCACACATTAAGTTTATTGTGCTCACAGTGTTTGAAGATAGTGCCAAGATATTTGACGCTATAAAGGCTGGTGCGCATGGGTACTTGTTAAAAGAAGATGGCAGTACTAATTTAATCGAAGCCATAAAATCGGTTGCCTTGCATGGAGCTGTTCCTATGAGCCCAATTGTTGCTAGAAAAGTACTCAATTACATGAAAACTGATGCTGTTAATGTAACAACATCGGTAGTAGAATGTCCACTTTCGCAACGCGAAATTGAGGTACTCAAGTTTTTAATCAATGGCACCAACTACAAAAAAATAGGCGAAATATTATTTATATCGCCATTTACGGTTCGCAGGCATGTGAGCAATATTTACGAAAAATTGCATGTCAAAACAAGGTCAGAAGTAATCAACATCGTTAATAAACACCATTGGTTAGGATGAAAAATTTATGTTATTTATTAGTGGGGATATTATTTCTGTTTTCCTGCCAGCAAACGTCTCAGGTGAAGGATGATGTAAGGTTAAGTCAATACGATTCAATCAATACTTATTTAAAGCAGTATGAGATAGGTAATGCCACCAGGCTTTGGCAACAGTTAGATTCGAACCTGGCTAAAGATAAAAGAGATTCTATTTACTGGATGCACCAACAAATGCTTGTGCAGATTTTGCTTAACGAAAATTACTTTGACTCTGCAAAAGCTGAAATAATGGATGTTTTGAGCCAAATAGATACCTTGAAATATGAGGCGATTTATATTAATTTAAAACGTCTTCAATCGGTAAGTGAATTACAACTTGGGAGTTTCAATGAAAGCATTACACATGCCTATGAGGTTTTACCTTATTACGAGCAAAATCAAAATTTTAAAAGAGTTTGTAGTTTAAAGGCATCTATTTCTTGGGCTTATTTTAATATCATGAATTGGGAGATGTCTAAGAAGTATATTTTAGAATCTATTGCCTTGGCTCAAAAAGAAAATTTGGTAGACATTCTCCCTGATTATTACCAAAGGCTTGCCACCATTTTTGCTGGTCAATTGCAGTATGATACCCTCCATCAGTATCAAAAATTTGATTCAGCTATTTTTTATTACGACAAAAGTTTATCCTTATTAGATACCACAGAAGCCAGTTGGGATCTTTCTAATTTATACCTAAATAAAGGAAGTTTATATACACTAATGCACTTGGATGAATTATCAATTGCAAGCTATCAAAAGGCATTGTCTGTGAATGAAAGAATTAATGACGAGCAAGGAATAGCCAACTGCAATAACAATCTTGGGCTTACCTATATCAATATGCAAAAGTATGATTTGGCAGAAGATGTTTTGCTAAAAGCCGAAAAAATTGCTGAAAGGATGAAAGATTATAACCTCTTAACTTCTATACATAAAAACCTTGCAGTGCTGTATAAAAAAACAAAAAAATATGAGTCGGCTAGCAACTATTTTGAGAAGTATGTAACCACGTTTTTTGTGGAGGTTGAAAATAAAAATACAGCCCAATCCAAAGCCTTATCAGAAAAATACGAAAAAGAAAAAACCGCTAAAGAGATACAGTTGTATAAAAATGAGCAACTGTTGTCTCAATATAAATTAATGGGATTAACGGCATTGCTGTTTTTTTTCATATTAATTGCAGCTGTTGTGGTTTACGTCTTCATTCAACGTATTAAAAATAAAAAGATAATAGACCAAATCAATTTGGCTCATGAAAAGAAAATGATTGAGCAAATTACCAAAGAAAACGAGCGCACCCGCATTAGTAGAAATTTGCATGATAATTTGGGTGCCTATGCTTCTAGTATTCTCAATAAAATATACTTAATTGAGAATGATTTAAATACAAATGTTAAGGAGCAAGAGTTAGTAGAACTTAAATTTACAGCCCAACAAATTCTTAGTAATCTTAAAAGTATTGTGGTTGATTTAAACCAACAATCGCTTCCTTTTCTTGAGTTTTTAGATATGTTAAAAACAGAATTGATGCGGTTGTTTAACTCCTATCCACAAATTGATTTTAATATCAATGATAATTTAGAGTTTAATGAATTGATCAGTCCAGAAGCACAATTTGATATTAAGTCGATTGTATTTGAAATGGTGAATAACGCTATCAAACATAGCACAGCAAATGCAATTAATTTTAACATCCATGAAGTAGAGAATAGCATAGGTCTTTCTGTGTTAGACAATGGAAAATATAATTCACAAATGCTAAAGGCAAATGGTAATGGGCTTAGCAATATTAGAACGCGCCTTTTAAACTTTGATGGTAGTCTCGAAATAAATGAAAATAGCACTGGTGGCACCGCTGTGGTCATCCAACTCATGAAGTCTACTTTGGCTGCTGGGAGCTAGCCTCTGAGTTAACCTGTTTCAGGAAGATGTATTTTTAATTCATGGCCTGGCTTGCGGCCACCACGAAACGCTAGCTGTTAGCGGTAGTTTTATGCCTGATAGTCCAGAATGGAATATGATTTAATTTCGTTGTCCATGAATAATTTTAGGTCTTCCATGTCTTGCCACAAAGACGAACTGTCAAGCTTGTTAATGTAAATTCCGTCTGCCTCAATGCGTATAATAAAGTTTGGCATTGAACCTGTATTTTCTACCTTCCTAAATTCAAATTGTTCTTCACCCTTATAGAATATGCTTTTATGAAACAATTTATTGTCTTTCATTATAGTTTTTAAACTGTTAATTGCTTTATCATCAAGTTCTGCCTTAATTTTATATTCCATTCCCATTTTCTATTCTTTATAAATAGGTTAATTCACTTAAAGCTGTCGTAGTTGCGAGGTTGAGTTTGTGCCAGCAAATGGTTTTAGTAGATTTATCACCGCCATAACGCCAGTCCCAAGTAATAAAATCATAGTTTGTTTGATCCCTATTCATTGAATGATTGATTGACTTTTTTCGTAGTTCTATGAGGATGATGATGAAGACACACTGTTCTGTAAAAGTATTAGAAAGCATGTCATAAAGCAAGTGGGAGCGAGGTTAAATTTAAGTGCGCAAATTATTTCAAAGTTGTTTGTAGATTTTTAATTGATGGCCTGGCTTGCTACCACCACGAAACGCCAGCTGTTAATGGTTGCCTTTCTTGTCTGTAAGCTTAGAATAGTCATTACCTTTTGAATGTATCAAGTCGTTTATGTTTTCGTAAAAATTCAATCCTGCAAGTCCTGTCCCGTGAGGAGCAATAGTTGTTTCAGTGATTATATAGCCATTATCAAGAAGTATTAAACCTTTTTCGCTGTCGTCTGCATACCA
>CAYUDC010000104.1:0-9655 GCA_964443415.1 uncultured Chitinophaga sp.
TGGCAATAAATTTAACCGAGGGCCAGAATTCCGATTTCACTTCAAAATCATAATATCCATACACCACATCTGCCCTCCATTTGTAGCTAAAATAAAAGAAGGGAATAAACAAAAAGTAGCTTAATATCTGAACTAAAATCTGAAAGGCAATCATCATGTTTCCGCCTTGTTTAAAGGCTTCCAACAAAAAGTCTCCAGACACTGCCATTCCAATTCCTAAAACCAACGAAGGCAATATCACCCATTTAATAAAGATAATAAACAACTGTCCACCGCTCCCCTTAAAATCAAAATGTTGGTCTTTATAACTGGTACCATTGGTAAAGTATGTCATCAACATTTTAATAAACCAAGGCACATAAATACCAATGCTCAAAACAGAAAAAAGAATCCCCAACACAATGATTCCTAAAAAAGAACCAAAGCTCATGTCTGTCTTAAGAAACTCTCCTCTAAAAGAAAGTCCTCGTATACTTAATTTAATGATTTGAAAATAAAAGAAACAATACCCTACAAAGGTTAATAAACCTACCCAAACTAAATTTTCTTGCACCATTCCCAACATAGAAGTAGGATCTTCCACATTTAGGTAACTCAGAAAAAAGCTAAAGTAAGGCAACAACAAGAGCAATAAAAACAAAAACCAGTAAGGCACCAGTCTTTGTGGATTTAAATGATAGGATAGAAATTCTTTTTCCATGGCTATTATATTTCTAAAAGATGTTGAATAAGATAATCCCAAGTAAACTTCTGCTTCTCTTCTGCCACTCCTGCCCTAAATGCAGCCTCTCTATTTTGCGCATAAAAATCCTGAATAGCATTTGCTATTTCCGCTTCATCCTGCACACATACATATCCCACTTTTCCCGCAGGTACTAATTCTGCTAAGCCGCCCACATTGGTTACAAGCATGGGCTTATCATAATAATAAGCTATTTGGGTAACCCCACTTTGCGTGGCGCTGGTATAAGTTTGTACCACCATATCTGCTGCAGAAAAATATTTGCCTACTTCTGCATTGGGAATAAAATCTGTTCTAAGTTCAACCCAGTTACTTAAATCTAACTCCTCAATTAAATCAAGATATGGCTGCGCATCCTCATAAAACTCTCCAGCTATCACCAGCTTGGTATTATTTTCTTTCGGGTTGAACCGATGAAAACTCTTTAACAATAATTGTAATCCTTTGTACTTTCTGATGAACCCAAAAAACAAGAGATAATGCATGTTTGGATCTAAACCTATCGCGGTTTTTGCAGCCGATTTATCCATGGATGGACCAAACATATCGTACATGGGATGTGGCACATACGCCACTTTCTTCATGGGTTGGAGTGCCTTGGCTTGTGCCTGTACTTCTTTTGACATGGCTAGAAACCCATCACAACCATTTAGAAAATAATGGGTAAATGGCTTGTCAAAAAAACGTTTCTCGTGGGGCACAATATTATCGGTGATGGCCACTACCCTAGCGCCCGACTGCCTTAACTTGCGGGCAATGTATCCAAAGGAGGGTGCCATAAAACTCATCCAATACCTAAATACCACTAAGTCGTATTTCTTTTTGGCAAACTCCCTACCCACTTGCCACCAATTAATTGGATTAACCGAATTAATTGCTGCATAAATAGTGATATCAGAGGGTTTTGCATCTTCCGAAAATTGGGTCTTCCCCGGAAACAAAATAGATGGATATTGTAGTGAAAAACTCAATATCTCACAATCGTAACCCTTTTCTATAAAGCCTCTACACAAGCGCTCATTATAGGTAGCTAAGCCTCCACGCAGGGGCCATGCCGGACCTACAATTAACACCTTCTTTTTAGTCATTTATACCTATTTTCTTGGTGATTCCGTAAATGTTTCTTTCAGTAGCATTTCTAGAAATCATCTCGCCAATAAACCCTGCTAGAAACAATTGAACGCCTATGATTAATGAAACTAAACACAAAAAGAAAACCGGCTGATCGGTAATATTTCTTGGCAAGGTAGAACCATTATAAACATGAACCAATTTGTCTATGCCAATGGTTAAAGCACCAATAAAACCTAGGAAAAACATAATAGTACCCCAAACACCAAAGAAGTGCATTGGTTTTTTACCAAACTTAGATACAAAAAATATGGTTAGCAGGTCTAAAAATCCATTGATAAACCTCGATATGCCGCCAAATTTTGTACTCCCATATTTACGTGCTCTATGCTGCACCACCTTCTCCCCAATTTTCTTAAAGCCGGCCCATTTTGCAATCACAGGAATGTAGCGATGCATCTCGTTGTAAACTTCTATTGATTTAACCACATCGTGCTTGTATGCTTTTAAGCCACAGTTAAAATCATGCAAGTGTATGCCACTAATTTTACGGGTAACATAGTTGAAAAATTTAGTTGGAATTGTTTTAGAAATAGGGTCAAACCGCTTCTTTTTCCAACCACTCACAATGTCGTAGTTTTCCTGGGTAATCAGTCGGTATAATTCTGGAATTTCATCCGGACTATCCTGCATATCTGCATCCATAGTAATCACTACTTCTCCTTTTATGGCATGAAAGCCTACATTTAGCGCGGCACTTTTACCATAGTTTCTTCTAAACTTAATGGCTTTAATAGCAGGATTTCTCAGACTTTCGGCCTCTACAATTTTCCATGATTGGTCGGTACTGCCATCATCTACCAAAACAATTTCGTAGGTAAAATGATGTTCTGCCATCACACGCTCTATCCATTGAAGAAGCTCTGGAATAGACTCGTCTTCATTTAAAAAAGGAATTACAACAGAAATTTGATATGGATACTGGTTCATGCGAATTTTTATAAGTTATTATAGGCTCCGTCTGGATCTTCTTTCTTGGTGAAAGCAGAAATGACCAGCGCAGCAATTAAGCCCAAAAAGGCTGTTCCCCCAATGCCCCCAATCAAAATCCATTTGGGATCACTAAGCTTTTTCATGATATCAACTGTCATTTGAATATCTTCTTCAGAAGCGTTGCTTTCAATCATTTGGCGCTTTGCCTCATTTAGCATGTTCTGAGCCATTTCTGGAGCTATGTAGGTGGTGAAGAGTAATTGATATACCGCCACTATTATACCTGCTACCAAAGAAATTAAAAAACCTACTCCAAGGCTTTGTCCATAGCTGATGTAGCCATTAAGGTTTTGATTGCGATGGGCTAAAATCCCAAAGTAAATCGCTCCAAATAAGGATACCAAATTTACCAAAGTATTGAGCATTCCTGCCTTCATGCTAAGGTTAAAAATGTATAGGATCAAACCAAACCCTATCACAATAAGCGCGTAAACGATAGCAAACTTGGTAATAATTTGCCACTTGTTTGTTTTTAATTGAGGTTCCATATTAATTTTTATAATAGGCAATTAAAGAATAATAGATAGCTGTTTCAAAGGCATTTAAACCAACGGCCAAATTGTCTTTTTGAGCGGCATCATCTAAATATTGAAAAAATAAAGCTACCGGTACAAAATACTCTTTTAGTCCAGTATCTTCTTTTACACTTTCTTTTATTTTTCTGATACTTCCTAAATCGGCATCCAATAAATCTTGGTTCACAATGAGGCTTTCATAAATTCTATATTCATTCTGAAACTCATCTTCTTCTACCAACAAGTATTCTGTTAAGAAATCATCCAATCCAATCTCTACCTCATTGTCTTTGGCCTCGCCTACATATAAAAACAAATTAAGCATTTCAGAGCCCATGTCTAAGGTTTTTTGCTCGATATGTTCCCATTCTGGCGTATCGAAAAAGTCTTCTTTATGCACCTCGGCCGAAAGAAAATGCACCAATAATAAATCAAACAACACATCTGCCAATGGCTCAAAATCTGAATTAGCTTCAGCCCACTGCTCTAGTTGCTTGGCTCTTACCAAAAAATTTTCATTGGTATCATTGATGATAGAGCTTATTTCTTTTTCGGCTGCTGCAGCTTTGCCTGGGTTAAACTTTGCTAATAGTTCGCTTAAACTGGCTAAAACTGCTAGGTGATTTGTTTGATCAATTTGCATGGGTGGCAGGTGTATAAAGTTGATTTTGGTGAATGACGTGATGAATAATAGTCTGTACTTCCTTACCTAAAAACGGATGATTGACAGATTTTGATGCCGAAGCTTGAAGGGTAGTTTTGCCTTTTGTTTGATATAGCATCAAATCAGCAGGATATCCAACTTCAATTTTAACTTCTGGCAAGCCTAAAATTTTACGAGGTTGACTGCTCAAGGCATTGATTAATTGCGACAAAGAAATGCTGTCAGGTTTTGATTCTACCAGCATTTGAAAGGTATACTCTATGGTGCACATGCCAGGCAAAGCATACTCAAATTCTACCTCTTTATTTTCTTTGCGTTGTGGTTGATGATTACTACAAATCGCATCAATGGTGCCATCAGCAATCCCTTCCCATAGTGCCTTTTGGTCTTGCTTTCCTCTTAATGGCGGAATTACTTTAAAGTTTGCATCATAAGTAGCCAAGGCCTCATCTGTAAAACACAAATTTGCCATGGCAACATCGCAGCTAACTTGCAATCCTTGGCGTTTGGCTTTTCTAATTAAGTCAACCGACCCCTTGGCACTGATACAAGAAAAGTGAATCCTGCCGCCAGTATACTTTAATACTTCGATGTCTCTATGGATGACTGTTTCTTCTGAGAGTGATGGATTGCCTTTTAATCCAAGTAAAGTGCTTACCTTACCTTCATGCATTTGCGCACCCGCACTCAAATTTTGGTCGTTTGCCATCACCAAAAGTAAGCCATTAAAAATTTGATTGTATTGCAAGATTCTCAATAACAATCCTGCATTTTCGATGGGCTTATTTCCGTCTGTAAATGCAATAGCTCCGGCAGATTTCATATCAAAAATCTCTGCCATTTCTTTGCCTTCTCTTCCTTGGGTGGCTGTTCCATAAGGGTAAACTTCTATAGGTAAAGAAGCATTCTTGGATACCACATATGATATGGCTGATTTATTGTCTCTGGCAGGTTTAGTAGAAGGTAAAATGGCCACTTGGGTAAATCCCCCATTGAGGGCAGCGGCACTGCCAGTTTCGATAGTTTCGTTGTATTCTAAACCTGGGTCGCAAAAATCTGCCCTTAAATCTGCTAAGGCAGGTGAAAGTATTTTTCCTTTTAACGATAATTCTTTAAATCCTTTGGGAGTGGTTATTTTACCAGAAGCACTGGTTTCAATAGCCTGAATGACACCTTCGGAAATTAAAAGGTCGCAAACTTTTCCATTATATCCAGATGTGGGATCACAAATGAGAACCTGACTTAATCGTAATTTCATTGCCCAGAATGAGTGAATGGACAAATATAGAAATTATTCCCTATTTCCATAGTCTAAGCAACAATACCTCGGCAATTAAAAAAAGGATGGCAGCTATCAAAAAATAAACCCATAAGGTTTTTCCGTTACTTTGGCTCTTGAGTTCGCTCTTAAAAGCATCCATATTATCTGTGGTCATCAGGGTTTTAAATCTATCTTCTAAAAAGGAAGACTCGTAAAATTTCAATACCGACTCTTGTCTTGGATAGTTTAATGCCACTTTTGCAAGCTCCTTATCATCTGCTAAAGCACGGTAAACGCCAGCTTCTGGTAACACCCCACTTAGGGAGGCTAATACCTGGTTATTAAACATTCTGGTTTCTGCCCTATACTCAGATTGCGCATTTTTTAATTGAACCACTTTTCCAGCTGCCTCTGATGGCAATTGCCAATTTATTTGCTTTCCAATTAAAAAAGAAGCTGGCAATGCCTGACGCGCCTGCATGGGCAGGTTTAACATCATGGGAACAAACAAAGCATTTTGAACAAAATTACTGCTTTGCGGGTGTAGGCTCGACCCAAACACATAGATGCTGCCTTTTGCCATAGAAATCTCGCTACACCATTTTTGGCCATTTTCTAATTGGATGATATCCTTATGTGGCTTTTCAAGCGTATAGTTATACCATTGAGAAACGCTAGGTAAAGACGCAAGTTCGGGCAGTTTGTTAAACACACCTTGCATCAAAGGATGCTTTTGTTGGGGTTTAGACATGCTCTGCTTACTCGATTGTAATTGGTTAAATTCCAATCCGTTTTTCTGCAAGAACTTTACAAAAGAATGACTCATTTTAGGCCCAGGTATTGCCAGAATTATTCCTCCCTGTTTTACAAACTTCTCTAATTCTTGGTAAACAGTTTCACTGATTTCTTGTAACTCCTGTAAAATGATAAGTTGTTGTAAGGGAAACAGTTCGTTTTTAATCTCGGTCACCCGAAGACTATTAAACTCATAAATAGAATCTAATTTGAATACTGTTTCTACATACTTGTTTCCCTCACCATTATGCAATAAAAGAACCTTTAAAGATGGATTGGCCGCACCTGCTAGGTAATAGGTGTCATCATAAATAATAGGAAAATCGGTTAATGACAGCTCAAAGCCATGCCAGTTAAAATCGGATAAACTAAAATTAATCTCTGCCGTTTCGGAGCCTCCAGGTGCACAACTCATATTCACCAATGCCTTTTGTATGCCATCTATTTTTAATATTACTGGTTGGTTTTCCCAGGCAATATCAGAGCCATTTCTAATCCTTACTTTTAATTTATTTGATGCACCCAACCTTAACAAAGGCTGCGCAAACCAAGCAGAATCTATCCAAACATTTTGTGGCCTGCTGGCTTCTAAAAAAACCGGAATGGGCGCAAAATTAGAGTCGGCCGCAAAACTACCCTCTAGTTTTAGATTGGTTTGAAAATCGCTAAACCAAAAACAATTACCTTTTGGAACACCCGCAAATACAGATGCCTGCCTTTGCCAAATTTCTTGCGCATTTTTAAAGGTAGCCGAAGGCTTTAAATATTCTATTTCCTTGAGTATGTCTTTCTTTTGAAGCCATCGTTGGTGCTTGCCCTCAAAGTCGTTGGTAAGCAAATTAAACTCTGTTTTTTCTGGGTAGGTTTGAACCAACTGAATGGCCTGCTCTTTTGCAATATTTAACAAACTGCCATTGGAAGCATTGGCTTCCATACTTTGACTGTTGTCTATGTAAATACTCACACGTTGGGTTGACCCTACCTTTAATTGATTTTGGGCTGGAATAAAGGGTTGAGCAAATGCCAAGACCAAAGCTGCCAAAGCCAAAGTTCTTGCCAACAAAATCAATAGATGTTTTAAGGTTTGTTGCTTCTTATTTTGTTCTGTAAAATCTTTTAAGAATCGAATGTCACTAAATACAATTTTTTTATATCGCCTAAAGTTAAAAAGATGAATAAGCACAGGAATGGCCGCAAGTGATAGCGCAAATAAAAATCCAGGGTACAAAAACTGCATGGCGCAAAATAATTGATAAATGTTGCATAAACATACTAAATTGTATTTCTATTTTATAAAATAATCTTATTTTTAGAAATTAAAAAATAGTCATGAAAGGTATCATATTTACAGAATTCTTAACCATGGTAGAAAAGAAATTTGATTTAGACATGGTAGACGAAATCTTAGAATCCGAAAAACTAAGCAGTGGCGGCGCTTACACAGCAGTGGGCACCTACGACCACAAAGAAATGAATATTCTTGTGGGCAAACTTTCCGAAAAAACAGGTATTCCATTGCCTCAGTTACTCCAAGTATTTGGTGAATACTTGTTTACCACCTTGGCCAATGCATATCCCCATTTTTTAAAACGTGCAAATGGTATTATCGACTTTCTCATGAGTATCGAAAACTATATCCACATCGAGGTGCTTAAACTATATCCAGACGCAGAACTCCCAAAATTTCAGTCAAATTTAGTGGATTCAAATACCCTGGAGTTGGTATATCAAAGCGAAAGACATTATGGAGATTTGGCCCATGGGCTTATCCTAGGTGCAATGGCTTATTATCAAGATGGCAAATTGCTAAATAAAGAAACTTTGGCAGATAAAAGCGTTAAGTTTACCATTCAAACAAATGGATAAAGAACTAGCTGAAAATAAATGGGAGAAAAGATTTTTACGTGAACGCAATGCACGTAAACAAGCAGAGAAACTTCTCGAAGAAAAGAGCTTAGCGCTTTACGAACAAAATGAGCATTTAAAAATCATCAAAGAAAACCTAGAAAAACTAGTAAAAAAGAGAACCTCTGAACTACAAGAAGCACTTGAATCTGCCCAACAAGCCAATATAGCCAAGCGCGACTTTTTTGCCAATATTAGCCATGAGTTAAGAACCCCCTTAAATGGCATCATTGGGATGATCCATTTGCTAAATGATACCAACCTTAACAATATACAAAAAGACTTTGCAAACACCATTTTGGTGAGTAGTGAAATATTGTTGAGCCTCATAAATGACATCTTAGACTTTTCTAAAATAGAAGCTGGGAAATTAGAATTAGAGCAAATAGAATTTGATTTGTTCCAATGCATTTTTGAGGTACAAGATATTTTATCGGCAAGGGTGAATGAGAAAAATTTAAACTTTTACTTTACCCAAGAACAAGATATCCCATTTAAACTCATCGGCGACCCTAATAAATTAAAACAGATATTCATTAACCTATGCAGTAATGCCGTAAAGTTTACAGAAAAAGGCGAAGTAAGGATTCATATCAGCACACTAGAAAACCTAGAAAATTCTTGTCAGTTAAAATTTGAAATCATAGATACAGGCATTGGCATTCCCAATGACAAATTAATGAAGCTTTTTTCTCCATTTACCCAGGCAGATGCCAGCACCAATAGAAAGTTTGGAGGCACCGGATTAGGTTTAACTATCAGTAAAAAACTGGTAGAAATGATGCATGGGCAAGTGGGAGTATTAAGCGAATCTGGCAAAGGGAGCAACTTCTGGTTTAGCGCTTGGTTTTTAAAACAATCTGAGCAAATAAAAGAAACTTGGCAGCAAGACAATTTGTTTAGCGGACATCATGTATATTTATGGGAAGAATGTGCTGGTTTAAATGAAACCCTTAGACACCATCTACAAACTTGGGGCTTTGATATAACTGTCTTAACCAAATTGGCGGAGCTTAATGCATTGCCAGAGAATAAATCGAGTATTCTTTTGGTTGGTCCAACCAATGAAGCCAATGCGCTCATTGAGTTTCCATTTAAGCAAATAACTACTAAGTTTGGTTTTAGTCTTTTATTAAGCAAAGAGAAAAATAGCCAAATTACAGCACAAGCTAAAACAGTTGGTTTTAATACCATCCTATTTAAGCCCCTCAAAATATCTTATCTCTATCATGAACTTTGTGCCATTTTAAATATCAAAACACTCTCAACAATAGTTGAAAAAACGGCTTTGGATCAAACCGAAAACAAACCTTTTGAGAACTTAAAGATTTTGGTAGTAGAAGACAACCTCATAAACCAAAAAGTGGCTGTGGCTATGTTATTGAAATTTGGTTATGCGGCGCAAGTAGCAGGAAACGGTATTGTAGCTTTGCAAATGATGCAAGAACAAGCATTTGATTTAATCTTTATGGATTATCAAATGCCCGAATTAGATGGCTATGAAACCACCTTGCGCATTAGAAGTGGGCAACACGGGATGTGTTTACCTACTATTCCCATTATTGCAATGACCGCCAATGCCATGAAAGGCGACCAGGAAAAATGTTTAGAGGCTGGGATGAATGATTTTTTATCGAAACCCCTCATTC
>CAYUDC010000105.1:0-9568 GCA_964443415.1 uncultured Chitinophaga sp.
TTGCATCAGAAAGAGAAAAGTTTTGATAGGGTAGATAAAAATTACACCCAGCAAGCCCATCTGGTATTGGCCGATAGCAGCCAAATGTATATTAGTGAGGAGGCGTGGCAAGAATTAAAAGAAAGGGTGCAAGCCTTAGAGGCTATCGAGTTTCAAACGTCTCGGTTCAACCCGTTTGAAAATAATTGTGAACAAATAGACGAAGCGGTATTGGCGTCTGCCGAGCCACAACCCGATGGACTGCAATGTAACTATGGCTTAACAGGTGCTGTAGACTTGTATTTATTTGATGACGATTATTTACCTGGCTGGCTTATTGCCCCACGCTTCGAGAAACTTACCTCTTTTACCAAACGATATGCCATTGTGGTTTATAATGGTAGGGTAGGTGTGATAGATGCTTGCCAAAACTTTACGGTTCAACCCAATTACTCTTATCTGCGCGAATTTAATGTAGGTAAAGACGCTGCTTCCCCTTTATACATTTTTAGAGGAGCTTCTAATTATGGCTTATTAAACCCACAAGGGAGGCATTTATTAGAAGAGAACTACGATTTTCTTATTCAGCTAGACAAGGCAAGATTGGCTTTTAGGCCTGCTAATGGCACCCAGTATGGCGTGATAGATACCAGCGGCAAAGTAATTGTGCCTCCTAAATATGATGTGATTTATGGCAATTCTCCTTTCAATGGAAAATATATCGTGTATAACCAGCATCCTTTTCTTAAACAACGTAAAAGAGTAGAGGGTACTACGATCATGGAGCCCATTAGATTGCATGGCCTCATAGACTCTGTTGGGAACGAAATTGTGAAGCCAGGATGGTACAGTTTTGAACCAAGATTTTTTGTGCCCAATAAGGGATATGGTATTAAGTGGTTGAGCAGAAAGTATCAGGTTTTAAAAAGAAAAACCATACAAAATAATGAGGGCTATATCAGCGCCGATGGTCGTATTTTAGCTAAACCTGTATATGATAGAATTGCTGCAGTGCCTAATACAGAGGGCTATGTATTGGCTTCAAATAGTCATCATGTTTACTTGGTAAATGCCAATGGCAAAGCTATAAAGCCTGTTAAATTTAAGTTTATGCAAGAGAATTTAAGAGGCAGGGCAATTGTGTACAATAAGAAAAAGTATTATGTGATAGACAGTTTGGGGAATTACGAAAAATATGGCCCTTTTGAAAAAATGAGGTATATGAACAATGAGTTTAAATATAAGAGAGCCGAAGTAATACTCAAATCCAATGGTAAATGGGGCTTGTTCTCGCTGTTGCAACAAGATTGGGTGATAGCGCCCGAATGGGAAGACATCGAAAATCATTGGAAGGCATATTATTTTAAAAAAGGAAATCAATGGGGCTTTACAAATAATCGAACGGTGCAAATACCTACTGTTTTTTATGATACCATTTTTCAACGTGCACCGGGTTACTATGAAGCACACTTGCAACAGCAAAAATTGATATTAGATAGCAATGGCACTTGTATTTTTAAGACAGATGCAGATAAGGTTTACCACTTAAATACGGAGTATTTTGGAGACAGCAATTTTATAGTATTAAGAGGAAAGCAACTCTACAAAATACAAGATGGGAAAGAGACTCCGCTTAGTTTGGATAAGGTAAGTTTGTTGAGTTTATATGATGTGAGTCAGACGTCTACTGCATTGGTTAATAGGTCTGGACTTATCATGGGTTATGGGGATCAAAGCTATTTAAATAAATTACATAGCTACGATGACGAATCCTCCTTTAATCCCAACCTAGGCAATGGAAATTGGCATATTAGTAACAATGGTTTTGAATGTATCATTGATGAGGAGGCAAACCTTAAAATTCCACCTGTATATAGGTCAATCATTCCATTGATTTCTGTTGGTGGAGTTTATGCTGAGTTAAACCAAGAGCGGGAGAAGCGCGAAGATGCCATGCAGCCAAGGTTTTACAAGGTGCGCGGGCAAAAATATAAACTAGGCCTATACGATGCTCAGTTTAAGATGGTCTTAGATAGCATTTACAATAGCATTTCTATTTATGGCAATAGGATTTACTATGCTAATAAAAAGGGATTGTTTGTGAAAGAGCTCGGTAATTCCTCTACCAACTTGATAAAAAAAGGCCGTTATGTGGATGTTAAAACGGGTGATAAAATAGTGGTGATAAACTCCAAAGGTAAAAGGGGTATTTATTCGAGTGATGGAAAACTAATTTTAAGACCCAAAAAATATAAAGAAATCAACTTAGATGCAGGGGGGTTAATGGCCATATCTAAAAGTTATAACAGCTACTTTAAACCATCTTATCAACTATATCTGGCCTCAGGTAAAAGGATATCTAGGGAAAAGTACGCTTATCATGGAGGCGCTATGGGTATAGCATGGGTGGAAGACAAAAAGGATTTGGTTCATCTAGTAACAAAAGAGGGTAAAGACATTTTGCAATACCATCCTCAACAATCTGCCTATGTTCGAATAGCTAATTTCAGTGAGTATTTAAGCACACCCGATACGCAAGAATATGCTTTAACTTTAGATACCATGGCTGGGTTAAACGCCCAAGTGTTTCAGTCGAAAAATAGCGACAAGGATGTGTTAAATATAGTCACAGGGGGTACAGCTAACGCTGCCGAAAAGGATGTAATCAACCAAGCCTTGTACCTATTTCATAGACTAGACATTAAGAATTTAGAGGAGTATAATCCTAGCCTATCTAAAATAAAGTTGAGTTATTTTACTTACGATTATTCTAGCAGTCCTAAGTATGAGAAAAAAAGGTGTTTTTACTTTGATGCCGACAGCCTTTATGGGATATATGCAGAGGATGTTATTTCTGACAGCACTCAGGTAGAGTTTGCCACTATGCTGGTAAATACCATTACCGCAGATAAGAACATTAAATGGGAAACTTGCGTGAAGCCTGATAGGTTATTTAGATTTTTATCTTTAGAAGTAGATTTCTCTCAAGAAGGATTAACCTTTACCACCCATAGTTTTAAAGACATCAATGGAGATGATTTAAAGCGGGAGCAATTTTACACTTGGCAAGCGCTGGCACCCTACCTCAACAAAAACCATGTTTTATCAAAAAGATTTTTCGGGTTGAACCAAAAGTGATTTGAAAACAAAGCACTTTTGTTAGATTTGAAACTATTACGTATTTATACTCCATGAAAACACTTCGATTGCTAGCCTTGCTTTGCTTTATTGCTATTTCTGCTTTGGCTCAAGAAACCTCCATTAAAGGAACCATTACCGGCATTAGCCTCATTCCTGGCCGCGGCATGGTTAAACTTACCGTTACCAATGCCAAAGGCACATTTTTAGACTCATGCCGCCTAGGCCTAGATAGCTCCTATGCCCTTAAAGCCAAGCTGGCCGAAATTTCTTTGGTAAAAGTGAGTTATGATTATGGTGCTAGCAGCTTTTACGATACCTATGTGCTATTGCCTGGCGAAAGCCTCAATACCCGCAGCGACGCCAGTGAGGCAGAAAGCGAGTTTGCTGCTAAGGTGCTCACCCGTGGCAATGCCCTTAGCGCCGCATTGGATGCCTTTGGGGTATTCGACAATTCTTTTAACTATGGGTTATTAGACTCTAGCGCCTTTAACCAACAATTACTCGAGGCCAAACAAACCGCCATCGAAACCTTGCTTAACAGTGAAGATACCTTGCCCAAGGTATTGCAAGAATATGCCTTAAATACCATCGAATTAAAAGCAGCCGAAATCTACCTAAACTATGCTTTTTTGGCTAGGTTTCAACAGAAGAATAAGGTATTTAGGTACGTGTCTCCGCAGTATATTCAGCCCATACAAAATATTGCCAAGCTTAAAGTATATCCTTTTCCAGAACATTTGGATCAACAAAAAAACATTGATAGCTTAAGCAAATTGCTGGTAAAGGTAAACTTCGATACCGAGAAATTAAGTCCAGCCTACCGCATACAGCAAGATAGCAATGGATTCTTATATCAAAAACTGTCTTATCAATTATACCCTAAATCGGATGGCCCAAATTGTAATTATGGCTATACCGCACTGTCTAAATCCATGTTTGATGCTACTACTTTTGCTAATGTAGATGTTGCTTTTGAAGAAGAAGTTGCTGCTCCCATAGAAGAATTTAGTGCACCAGAAGGTTGGCTAATAGCGCCCAAGTACGAGCGTGCCTTTGATTTTAATCAAGATGGTTTGGCCATAGTTTTAGATGGCATGCATTATAAGCTCATCAATATTTTTGGCGAAACGGTTTTGCAAGGTGGCTTCGAGTCACTAGAGTATTATGATTCTGCCGTTTATATTGCCCGTAAATACAGCAAATACGGTCTCATAGATGCTTCGGGTAAGTCGATATTAGATTTTCAGTATGAAGATTTATATGCATTGGGCTTCGACCTGTTTGCCTTTAGGTTTGCTGGCAGTCCGTTTATGGGCATGATGGATATCAAGGGCAACGAGATTGTAAAGCCTAAATACAGCTCTATTCAGCCATTTCAAGGCAGAGAGTATGCCCTCACTGTATTTTATGATTATAAAAAATGGACGCCAGAAAGGGTCAACAAAAATCTTATTAAGGTACCTGGAGAAAAATATGGGGTGATAGACAGAAATGGCCGCGAGGTGCTGGCTCCTGGTTGGTATAGCATTGTACCGCAAGCACATTCCCAAGTGCATGATTTTCCATTGGTAGTTTATAAGCGCAGCTATTCAAGTCTTATCAGAAGATTTAGGGTCAAAAATAATTATCAAATGCTCGACGTAAGCGGCAAGTTGTATGCGTATAATAAACAGTATCCCATTTTAAATATGCCTGGTAAGCATTATTACTTTACTTCTAATTTAGAAGAATCGGTGATCAGAAGCACCGATGGCAGTTTTCAAAGCAAGCCCTTTGAATTTAACAGTAGTAGTGGTGCCTTAAGGTCTATGGGAGACGATTATTTTGTTTTGTTAACCAGCGACGAAAAATTTATTCTATTAAAAGACACGCTCGGCAAAATGCAAATGGATACTTTTCAAACGATTGAAAAAGTATATTCAGAATATGATTACGAGTACAATGATTACGAATCTTCGGGGTCGAATGCTTCGCTTTATTATATTGTAAAAGACAATTGCTTTGGCCTTATGAAGCCCAATGGAAAGGTTGTGCTCCCGATGATTTATGATGCCATTGATAACATAGACTCTTTGCTCTTTGTTAAATATAAAGATAAGTATGCCGTATTTGATACTGCAGGTAATCAGTTAACACCTTATCGCTATACCAATATCGAAGTATTTTCTTCTCAAATGGGTTTGTTGAAGATGGAAACCGAAAACAATACTCAGATTTGTGATAGGCAGTTTAAGGTTATTTTCGAAGCGCCATCAAAGCATATTTGGATGGACGGCTCTAACAACTTAGAGATTTGTAACTGGAGTTATATCAAAGACGATTTGCTTTGGCAGTATAATAGAACAGCCCATGTGCTGCCTTATAGAGATACCGTGCACTACCGTTACCTTGGCAGAGGGGCTGGCCTCGATTACCATGTGGTGAATAAACAAGGTAAATGGTTGGGAACCGTAGAAGAGGAGCTAAGCATCGATGAGTCGAAGCCACTTATCGTAAGCAGATTTGGAGAGAAAATGGTGGTTGATTTGCAAAATAACAATGAGTTAAAAGGCAGTTTCAGTCAGATTTTGCCATTGTTTTTGCATAGAAAGGATGAGAATTATACCTCTAATAGTTATATGTCTAATGAGACTTCGCCCAAGTATTATTTGTTTGTTACAGAAAGCGAAAAACGGGGTTTAACCAATGCCAACTTTAAATGGTTATTAGATACTTCTTATAACTCGATAGTGGCCAGTAAATCTTTTTTGATGGCAAGGGCAGATAAAAAATTGATGTTGTATGATACCCTTGGTCAATCTTACTTCGAAACAGAGCTAAGTTCTAGGAAACAGCCAATGATTTATCAAGATAAGTATGTAAGGGTTTTCCGCCGTTTTGGTGGTTTTAAAATCATAGATAAGCATGGCAAGCAAATATTAAAATCTAAAAGGGGAGGCTTTGATATTACACCTAAAGGCAATTTGTTGGTTTCGCGCAAGGCTAAAAAGCGTTTGTTGCTCTACACACCTACTGGTGAAAAAAATCTAAATAAGAAAGTAAGCATGCGCTCCACGCCTCACATGGGTTTGATGCGTGTGAGTCATAAAAAGCAGAACTATTTTATGAGCCTAGAGGGCGATCTCAAGCTATCTCATCCATTGGGTGATTTTGGTTACCCAATCATCAGCAGTTTCCCCACTTGGTTAGATAGCACTGCAAGTGAGGATGTTTCTGACACCACTAGAAAAGAGTGGGAAATGGGCTTTTTACATTATGAATTTAAATATTTCGACGTTTCAAATGAGATTAAATACAACTATTCTAGTCGCAGCAACGCCACAGAAATATGGTTGCCTAATGTATCTAAGCTACGGGTTGATCCAAAATTGGCTGCCGCTTTTGTGATGGTGCAATGGCTAAACCCTGAGTCTAACAAGGTGCCTAGCTTGGTTGATTTGAATGCCAATTACCTCAATTTCGAAACCCATGGCTATGAAGATGGAGTGTCTACCAGCAGGATGTTTAGCTATTATATGATCAATGATTCCTTGTACTATGTAAATCCATTTACCTTGTTCGACGAAGATAACAGGTACAAGTTTGCGCGTTTACTTACCGATAAAATGGGCAATAATGAGTCTATCAATTGGAATGTTTGTGTGAAGCCTGATAGGTTGTTTAGCTTCTTAAAGCCAGAGTTTAAGTTAACCGAAACAGGAGTGGAGGTAATCATCAGAAGTTTAAAGGTACAAAACACCGATATCAACGAAATAAAAATAGCCTTAAGCAAAGAAGAGTTACTTCCTTACTTAAGGCCATCTACACATTTCTATCAATGGTTTAAGAAGCGCTAAGGCGCTTCTTACTTACCTTTTAGCATACATATTATCGTAGTACTTGGCATAATCGCCACTGGTTACTTCATCCATCCATTGTTGGTTATCTAAGTACCAGTCGATGGTTTTGGCAATGCCTTCTTCGAATTGTAGGCTTGGCTCCCAACCTAATTCTTTCATGATTTTGTTGGCATCAATGGCATAGCGCAAGTCGTGGCCAGCACGGTCTGTTACATAGGTAATCAGTTTTTCTGATTCGCCTTCTGCTCTGCCTAGTTTTTTATCGGCGGTGCGGCAAATAACCTTGATAAGGTCGAGGTTGGTCCACTCGTTAAACCCACCAATATTGTAGGTTTCGCCATCTTTTCCTTTGTGGAATACATCGTCTATGGCACGGGCATGGTCTACTACATATAACCAATCCCTCACATTTTCTCCTTTGCCGTATACCGGTAATGGCTTGTTATTTCTGATGTTATTGATAAACAAAGGAATCAGTTTTTCTGGGAATTGGTTAGGTCCGTAGTTATTGCTACAGTTGCTAATAACCACTGGAATTTTGTAGGTATTGTGATAGGCCCTTACAAAGTGGTCTGAGCTCGCTTTGCTCGCCGAGTATGGCGATTGTGGATCGTATGGGGTGTCTTCATAAAAGAAACCACCATCATGTAAGCTGCCATACACCTCATCGGTAGACACATGGTAAAAGCGCTTACCTTCCATATTGCCTTTCCAGCATTCTTTGGCGGCATTTAGTAGGTTTACCGTTCCCACCACATTGGTCATTACAAATTCTAATGGATTGGTAATACTGCGGTCTACATGGCTTTCTGCTGCTAGGTGAATCACCGAGTCGAACTGATGCTCATTAAACAACTGAGTTAAAGCAGCAGCATCTACTAAATCTACTCTATGAAAATGATAATTTGGGGCATTTTCGATGTCGGTAATATTTTTTAGGTTGCCAGCATATGTTAACTTATCTAGGTTATGGATTTGGTAGTTTGGGTATTTATTTACAAATAACCTCACCACGTGAGATCCAATAAATCCGGCGCCTCCGGTAATTAAAACTTTTCTATTCATGTTGTTAGTTTATGTGATTATTTTTTTTGTTCGATGGCTTGTTCCCATTTCCAAGCGCTGCTCATGCATTCTTCGAGGCTTCTTTGCGTGCGCCAGCCAAGTTCGTTGGCAGCTTTATCGCAAGAGGCATACACTTGTACCACATCACCTGCTCTTCTTTCGCCAATGTGGTAATTGAGTTTTACGCCACTTACTTTTTCAAAAGTTTGGATTACCTCTAGCACAGAATTGCCTCTGCCAGTGCCCAGGTTAAATACCGAGAAGCCAGATTGATATTTCTTTTTGGCTAAATAGTCAATGGCTGCCACATGGGCTTTGGCTAGGTCTACCACATGAATATAATCTCTGATATTGGTGCCATCTGGAGTGGGGTAATCGTTTCCAAAAACGGTGAGTTTTTCTCTTTTGCCAATGGCAGTTTGGGTGATAAATGGAACTAAATTGGTGGGAACACCTAAGGGTAATTCGCCAATGAGGGCAGATTCATGCGCCCCAACCGGATTAAAATAGCGAAGGCTTACCACTTTTAATTCAGAGATATTGGAGTAGTCTCTTAATACTTCTTCGCAAATTTGTTTGGTATTGCCATAGGGAGAGTTAGCCACAGGGATGGGCGCATCTTCACCTACAGGAGGGTTTGCCTCTCCATACACTGTGCAAGACGAAGAGAACACTATTTGTTTGATGCCGGCAGCTTCCATGGCGTAAAGCAAGTTTACGGTGCCACCTACATTGTTTTCGTAATATTTTAAAGGGTTGGCCACACTTTCTCCAACGGCTTTGTTGGCTGCAAAATGTATGACTGCATCAATGCCTTGTTGCTCTTTTAAAAATTGGGTTAAGGCAGCCTTGTCTCTAATATCTACCTTGCCAAAAGTTAGGTCTTTCCCCGTAATTTTTTTGATATTGTCTAATACTTCGGGAGAGGAGTTGTCGAAGTTGTCTAAGGCAACCACCTCATATCCGGCTTGCTGAAGCTCTACTACCGTATGGGAACCAATATAGCCTGTTCCGCCTGTTACGAGAATTTTCATAGGTGCTAACTTATTAATTGGTTGCAAAATAAGTTTTTTTCTTTGATTAGAATACGAGCAAAATCATAATTTAACACCCAGCCTAATAGGGAAAAATAGCACTTCTTGTGTGATAGAAAATCCTACTTGCCCGTAAAATATCGTATTTTTTTTATTGGTGTAGGATAATCCCCCAGCTAATTCAAAGTATGGCGTGATGGTTCCACCCTCATATTGGTTAAAAATATGAGAGACTCCAATTTTTAAGTCATTGTGCAGCCGCCATGGTTTTTTTAGGTAAAATGTCATGACATTTAGATTAGCTAAGTATCCACGGATTGACCCAAATTGCAGATAACCTGCGTTAATTCCTAGTAAAGCCCAGTCCTTTATTTGGTATCCAGTTTCCCAGTTTAAGTTTATACCATGGGCATTGTCGGGCAACTTATACCCTAACCAACCTGAGTCAACATCATACTGAACCATGGTAAATTGATTCCTTAAATATCCTAATTCTAGCTTATTATAGAA
>CAYUDC010000106.1:0-9541 GCA_964443415.1 uncultured Chitinophaga sp.
ACTGTGCTTGCACGTAATCTTTTGGCAAGAGTACGAGTAGTTTTAGCTTGATAGCGATTGCGTAAACGCTTAGTGGCGCTATTTCTGATTCTTGTTTTTGCTGATTTATGATTAGCCATGCCTTTGTTATTTTCTTGTTTTGAAATTTTACCCTCTAAAAGGGAGGGCAAATATAGCTATACTATACAAATTTCAAAAACCCAATTAAAAATTATCCTCAAACTGCGAAACTTTCACCGCAACTACATGTTCTTGAGGCGTTTGGATTGTTGAAAGCAAAGCCTTTTCCGTTTAATCCGTCAGAAAAGTCTAGTTCAGTACCAAAAAGGTAAAGCACACTGCGTTTGTCTGTTACCACTTTTATGCCATCAAATTCAAAAGTTTCATCACCATTTTTTGGCTCGTTATCAAAATCTAATTTGTAAGAAAGACCAGAGCAACCCCCACTTTCTACTCCTACTCTCAAAAAGTAACTATTATCATACGATTGTTCTTCCATCAATTGTACAATTCTGGCCTTTGCCTTTTCACTCACTGTTATCATATTCTTAAAGAATTACTGCAAAATTATATTTATTTTGTATAGCAATAGCAATGCCTTTTTTGTTTTAAGTAATTTTGTCACTATTTATGAGGTCTATCCAAATTATTGCCGTAGCAGGCGCAGGTACTATGGGTTCTGGAATTGCACAGGTTTTTGCAAGCTCTGGTTACCCCGTTATTTTGTTTGACATTAATAGTCAAATGATTGAGAAGGCTAAAGATGCTATTCTTAAATCCCTAAACTTTTTACACTCAAAGGGAAAGTTATCTAATACAGATGTCATAGATATCTCTGGCAGAATTAGCTATACAAATAATATTACCGACTTAAAGGCCGATCTGGTTATTGAGGCAATTGTAGAGAAGCTTGAGGTGAAGCATGATTTTTTCAGACAAGTTGCTCAAAACAATCCTTCAGATATTATTCTAGCAAGCAATACAAGTTCTATTCCTATCACACAAATTGCTGCTCAAATTCCTCATCCAGAGCGTGTTTTGGGAATTCATTTTTTTAACCCGGCCACCATCATGAAGTTGGTAGAAATTATAAGCGGCGCTCATACACATACTGATATTGCCAATCAATGCAAGGAACTAATAGAAAGCTTAGGTAAAACTTGTGTGATGGCTAAAGATGCACCAGGCTTTATAGTGAATCGTGTGGCAAGGCATTATTATGTAGAAGGGTTAAAGGCATTAGAAGAAAATGTAGCAAGTCTTGAAGATATAGATGCCTTAATGGAAAGTTCTGGTTTTAAAATGGGACCGTTTAAGCTCATGGATTTGATAGGAGTGGATACCAACTTTTCTGTAACCTCCAGTATTTATCAACTTTTTCATCAAGATGGGAAGTTTAGACCCAGTAGAATTCAACAACAAAAGGTAGACGCCGGTTTGCACGGCCGCAAAACAGGTAGAGGTTTTTACTCATATGAATAAGAGTGATGTTTTAATTAGGTTGGCTAACATTGGCGATATAGGTTCTATTACAGAAATATATAATGAGGCTGTGTTAAATGGGGTGGCCACTTTTGATACCCAAGAGAAAACGGTGGAAGATAGAATAGCCTGGTTTAATAGTAGACGCCCGATTCATCCTGTTTTAGTGGCTCAACTAAATGATGAAGTCATTGGATGGGCATCTTTGAATCAATGGAGCGATAGGTCTGCCTATGACGGAACTGCCGAGGTATCTATTTATATGCATCATGCATATAGAGACCAAGGTGTAGGAGGCATTTTGTTTAAACAATTGATTGAACAAGCGCGCACCTTAAACCTACATTATTTATTATCTCGGATTACAGAAGGCAATGAAAAAAGTATTGCACTTCACCTTAAAAACGGGTTTTCAATCGTTGGTGTGATGCATGAGGTTGGAAATAAATTTGGACGATATTTGGATGTGACCATTATGGAGAAAATTATCAAATGAAAAGAATCATATATACTTGTTTAGCTGCGGCATTTTTTTTGGTTGCTTGTGATAGTGATACGCCCAAAAATACACCATCAACCGCTACTTCGGATCAAACCGAAAACACAGAAACTGCCATTAAGCCTAAGTTGCTTGGACCTGCTTTTAATGCTGATACTGCTTTTTTGTATATAGAGAAGCAATTGTCTTTTGGGCCGAGGGTTTGTAATAGCGAGGCCCATAAAAAGTGTGGTGATTTTTTAGTGGCTGAGTTTAAGAAACATACAGACCAAGTAATTGAGCAAAAGGCCAGTGCACGAAATTGGGATGGTAAGACCATTCAAATGCGCAATATCATTGCAAGCATCAATCCTAAAGCAGAAAAGCGAATAATAATCGCCGCACATTGGGATAGCAGACCTTATGCAGACAATGACCCTAATCCACAGAATCATCAAAAGTCTATTTTAGCTGCAGATGACGGCGCAAGTGGCATTGCAGTAATGCTAGAACTTGCGCGTATTATGAAAATACAAAAACCATCAGTTGGAATAGATTTTATTTGTTTTGATGCAGAAGATCTAGGTAAATCAGAGTATGGCAGTGAGTCTTATTGCCTAGGTTCTCAATATTGGAGCAGGGTTAAACACGTGCCTGGTTATAAGGCAAACTATGGCATTTTGCTTGATATGGTAGGTGCTCATAATGCAAAATTTGTTTTTGAAGGATATAGCTTTGAGTTTGCCGAATCTACCCTAAGGAAAGTTTGGGACAAAGGAACACGCTTAGGCTACACCAATTATTTCTATTATATGCAAGGCGGTTTTATTACAGATGACCATTATTTTGTCAATAAAATTGCAGGCATTCCTATGATTGATATTATTCACTATAGCGATGGAACACAAAGTAAATTCCCTGCACATTGGCATACTGTTTCGGACGACATTAATGTGATAAGCAAGAATACTTTGGAAGCCGTTGGGCAAACAGTTGCCGAAGTTATTTTCGAGGAGAAATAAGTCGGTATGCTTTTAATGCAGGGATGATAGACGTAAACAATCCCATTAAGATAAGTGTAAATAATACAATTACTACATCTTCCCATTTTAACAAAATAGGATAGCCATTTAGTGCTACGTTATTGGAGTTCTCTATACTTAACCATTGATATTTTTCTTGCCCCCAGGCAATAAAAGCCCCTAATATTATCCCGATACTTCCACCCGTAAAGGCTATCATGACGCTTTGAACTGCAAAGATAACAGCTGATTGTAACTGACTTAATCCCATGCTGGCAAAAACAAAAAAGTCTTTTTCTTTTTCTATCACCATCATATATAAGGTACCAATGGTATTAAAAGCGGCAACCAACAAGATAAACACCAGAATAACATAGCTTATAGACTTTTCGCTTTGCATCACCTTAAAGAAGCTCTCTCTTTGTTCAAATCTTGTTTTTATATTTAGGGTTGACCCAAACCTTTGCTGAAGGATTTGTTTTGTTTGTTCCATATCCGCGCCCTCCTTTAATCGTATCTCTATGGCAGATGCATGAATACTATCTTGTAATAAGGACTGAGTATATTTTAGAGGAACAATTACATATTTGTTATCTACTTCTTCTTGAATTCCAAAAACAGCTATAGGGAAAATAATCCCATGAGCAAAGGCATCTTCAGGATTTAACAAGTCTACTTTCCCCTTTTTAGGTAAGTAGATTCCTAAGTAATTAAATTGGTCGTCTGGATCTATTCCTAATTGATAACCCAAGCCTTGTCCTACCCATGCGTAAAAGGTATCTGTTTCTTGCAGAACCATTACTCCTTTTAGAAGATGTGAGTCTAATGGGTTAAGTGTAGGATAGTTTGTGTCTACTGCTTTTATGGTAGCAATGGTTTGTTTGTTGTTATATCTTAATAGGGCATTCTCTTCATAAACCCAGGATACTCCTTTGATGGACGGAATGTCTTTGAGATCTTGAATAGGAAACGTATCTATATTTAAATGTTTCCCAGTTTTAGGAGTCAAGCGAAGGTCCGCATCAAAATTGCTATACATTTTAATAAACAGCGACTCAAAACCATTGAAAACAGAGAGTACAATGATGAGGGAAGCTGCGCCTACTGTATAAGCAATAATTGAAATAATAGAAATGATGGATATGGCATTAAAGCCTCCCTTTTTCCTTTTAGAAAAAAAGTACCTTAAAGCAATATAAAAGGATAATCGCAAGCGCTTAGAAGATTAATCTTTCCAGGCCTTTACAATTAAGCCTGTACCAGAGTCATGTTTTGTGTTGGTATCGAGCCAGTTTAAGAAAAACGATACCGGGTAGGTAACAAGGTACCAAATGGGTAGTATAACAAAGAAAATTTTGCTGGTATTTAACAACAACATTGGAATCTTCATACTCAGTTTCCAAGCAATCTTACCAGGATTTCCGTAGCTAAATAGGATTTCCATTTTGGTAAACCCAGCTTGTTTTAGTTTGTCGGCCATTTCTGCCACTGGATATCCATCCCGCACGTGTTCGCCAATAAAACTTTCTCCTGTTTCTTCGTGTACATCACTTCCTCCTTGGTCGCTAGGTGTAGAAATTAATAACATGGCCCCAGGTTTCATAGCCTCATTAAAGTTTCTAAATACCGTTACATCCTCTAGGATATGTTCCATTACATCTACACACATTACCAAATCATATTTGTCTTTAGCAATGGTTTTTGTTAAATCTCCAAAAGAAAATGTAGCGTTTGAAAGACCTACTTTCTTAAAGAATTGATTGCAATCTGCAATTTGCTCTTCTTTTACATCTAAGGCATCGATAGAATATTTGGAAGACTTTTTGGCCATATAAAAACTGTATTGGCCAAATCCAGAGCCCGCATCTAATATTTTAGCCTCTGATTTATTTTGCATCCATGCCTTTAATTCTCTGTGAACATGCCAAGTTCTTAGAAGAAGCAAGTCTAAAAGTTGGTAAAAAATTTTTCTTAAAAATGGGCTGCTGTTAAATACTATACCCAAGTCTTTTTTTATTGGATCGTAATTCATGATTCGTTTTCTTTTTGGTTTTCCTTTCTTTTTCTTTCGTCTTCTTCTTGTACCTTTTTTAAAACCTCCTCCATTTTAAAGACATAATCTAAACTATCGTCTTCAATAAATGTGATTTCTGGTACTATTCTAGCTTGATTTTTAATTTTTAAAGCCAAAGCCTTCCTAATTTCTCTATTAGAAAGCTGCAAAATGTTCATCAACTCTGCCCCTTTACCTTTGGCAAAATGACTTATAAATATTTTAGCATATCCTAAATCAGGAGAAACCTCTACTTTACTGATGGTAACAAAGTGTCTTCCTACCCACTCAGGATGGCGTTGAAAAATTTCAGCTAAATGTTGCTGAATTAACCCTGCAAATTTTTCCTGTCTTACACTCATAAGATGCAAATATGCGTAAATCGAGCTAGTTTTTAAAGTTTTATTGTACTCACTTTAGCCATTTTGCCATAATAGTATTTGTGATATTTAGTTTTTTATCTTCTAGGCACTAATTACCTTCGAAAGGTTATATGAAAAAAGCTACTGTATTTATCCTTTTCTTAATTTCAGTTCCTGTCTTGGTCTGGAGTCAATTACCCAATGAAGCCTTGTTCAGAGAATATACTTTACATGACAAGGATTCTAATCACCTGAAATTCGAATTTCACAACACCAATTACTTCAGAAACACCGAGTATTTTAACCATATCGAAGAGGGAAGAACACTTTTTGGTAACCACTTACATCCGCAGCTTAGTTTTCAGCAAGGTGCGCATATCAAATTATTGGGTGGTTTATGGTTAAGGCAAGATTTTGGAGGTAAACAACCATTTACTCAAGTATTGCCAACCTTTACTTTAAAGGTGCAAAAGCAATTGGGTACAGGAAATTTTTCTGCTTTGTTTGGCAGTTTAGAAGGAGGGATGTCTCATCAATTGTTAGAGCCCATTTACGACATTAATAGGGCAATAATTAATCCTATCGAGTACGGAATTCAAGCAAAGTTTGTAAATAAAAAATCGTGGTTTGATGGATGGTTAAATTGGGAAAAGTTCATAGAACCTAAAGACCCGTTTAAAGAAAGGCTAAGTGGTGGCATACATTATCGTTATACTAGTGGCGAAAAACTTAGACTTACCGCCTATAATCAGACTTTTGTTTTTCATGAAGCTGGACAAATTGATTCGGATACCATTACACCTTTTCAAATTATGTTTAATCAAGCCTTAGGATTACGACTAGAAAAAGGCGAAAAGCAAGGTTGGTTGTATTACGGCGAAATAATTGCTTTGGCTTTTAATGATGCCACTTTTAGTGGTATTTATCCCTACAAAACTGGAACGGGAATACTAGCCCAAGCGGGTGCTGCCTACAAGGGAAACTATTTTGCCATTAATTATTGGAGCAGTAATAATTACGTTGCCCCGCATGGCACAGCGATATATCAAAGTGTTTCTACTGTAGATTCTGCTAATTACGAACAGAAGCGACAATTGGTATTTTTAAGACTGGTGAATAACTTCCCTTTGTTTAGTGATAATCTACAAGCCTCTTTTAGGTTCGAACCGCTCATTGATTTAAACTCTAAACGTATTGATTATAGTGGCTCTGTTTATTTGATTTTTTCTATCGATAAACTGATCAAACGCGATTAGCAACCGGAACCATCTCGGCCACAATTTTTGCAGATTGCAAGCACAGTGGAATACCCCCGCCAGGGTGCACACTTCCCCCACAAAAGAATAGGCCTTTGATGTCTGAGTGAAAGTTCGCATGCCTTAAAAATGCTGCATATCTATTGTTGCTGGCATTTCCGTATAGTGAGCCTCCATGGCTAGAGGTTTTTAGTTCTATCTTTTCGGGGTCTAATATTTCTTCGCAAGCAATGAGTGGTGCAATATCTTCGCCTAGCATTTTACTGAGTTTTTGGAGGATATATTGCTTTGCTTCTGTAGCATTTTGTTCCCAGTTTTGGTTAGTGTGTGGGTGAGTATTTACCATTACAAACCAGTTTTCGCAGCCTTCTGGTGCATCGTCTTTTTTATACTTACTTGTAATGTTTAGGTAAATGGTAGGGTCGTTAAATAGCTTTTTTTCTTTGAATATGGCTTTAAACTCTGATGCATAATCTGCAGAAAAGAAAATATTATGTAAATCTAGTTGTTCAAAAGTTTTTTGGATGCCCCAATAAAAGATAATGGCAGACGAACTTTTTTCTTGATTTAGAATCTTCTTTGGGGCTTCGTGTTGCTTTAACAAATATTGATAGGTAGGGTAAATATCCATGTTGCTAACTACCAAATTTGCTGCGTGAAATTGATTGTTGCAAAGAATGCCTGTTACGCTGTTTTTTTCGGTTTGAACCAAATCTACTCTGGAGTTAAAATTAAATGATGCACCCAAGTCGAGCGCTGTTTGATAAAGTGTTTGGGTAATTTGATGCATCCCATTCACCGGAAAAAAAGTACCAACATTGTGCTCCAAATGTGGAATCATGTTTAGTAAAGCAGGCGCTTCATATGGGTTTGAACCATTATAAGTTGCAAATCTGTTGAAGTATTGAACCAAATGTGGATGATTAAGGACCCGTTCGTTTTCTGTGTTCATTGGTTCAAACAGATTTAACTTTGGCATATTTAATATGCCTTTGATAGTTTCTTTTCTAAGGTAAGTATCTATTTTATGTAAACTCTTTTCTAAGAAAAGGGGTGCAGTAGTTTGATACCTAAACTTTGCTTTTTCTAAATACGCTGTTATTGGATTTGGATCAACCCGCAACTTTTCTTCTATTTCTTTTTTAAACCTATCCATATTATGGTAGGCAATTAATTGAGTGCCGTCTTCATAAAAATAATGGCAGCCCTTTTCTAGTTTTAGGTAAGGAAAAACCTCTGCAGGGTTTTTACCGGCTAAGGTTAATAACTCCTCTACAAATTGAGGCATAGTAAATAAAGAAGGGCCAGCGTCAAAACGATATCCATTCTTTTCAAAAGAACTTAGTTTCCCGCCGGGGTATGCATTTGATTCGAAAACAGTAACTTGGTATCCTTTTACCAAAAGTCTTATGGCTGTTGCTAGTCCAGCAACTCCAGCGCCAATGATTATTGCATGATTAGTTGCATTTTTAGTCATTAAGCCAATCTTTTTGTGTGCCTTTTAAATAAATGGGTTTATGAAAGTCGTCGAGCTTTTTAAGTAGCATAAACAAGGTGTCTTTTTCTTCAGAACTAAGATTCCCTCCCACCAATTTGCTTACTTTAGACATAAGCGGAAAAAGTTTATTAAGCATAGTCATCCCCTTTTCAGATATTTTGATGAGCTTGCTTCTGCCATCATTTGGATTGGCAACAGCAAAAATCATCTCATTTTGTTCCATTCTTTTGAGGATTTCCATTCCAGTTGTTTTTTCTGAAACAGCATGGGTGATTAATTCTGTTTTGCTCAGCTCTCCAAACTCTAATAAGATAAGAAGAAAAATAAGCTCATCGATGTTTTGAGTATCCTCGTGCTCAAGTACCACTTTAAAATAAAGCCTTGCGTATCTATTTAAAGTAGTAACCAGCCTTGCTATATCACCATCTTTGGTAGGTGGCGCATTAAGTATAGCGCTTGCCTTGTGCTGCGATTTGTTTAACCTCTCATTTAAGAAATGGCTAAAGCCTTCAATGGTTAAATTTGCTCCCATTCTCTCCTCAAACAGCTCCACCTCCTCCATGAGTGTTTTAACTAATTGAAATTTATCCATTTTGTTGTTCTATGCATCATTAAGTACAAAATTGTACTAATTGTTTTGAGCAGATGCTTATTTCAAAGCTTAATTATCAGTAAATCAGCAACAAACGATCTTAATATTTTTACTGAAAGCTTACAATCCATTCAATTGTAAAATTATTTTAAGACAATTAAAACAAATTTGTACCAAAGCTGCTTATGAATAGGTAATAATTCCAACTATAAATGAAATCATACAGAATTAAGACCGTAGGTATTTTCTCTTTTTTAATCTTTCAATTGATTTTTTCTACTCAAGGTTTTTCCCAGGGTTTAGGTACCATTACGGGGAAAGTAATTGATAAGAATTCGCAAGAGGAACTTATTGGTGCCACTGTGATATTAGAAGGAACTACATTGGGTGCTCAAACAGATGCTGAAGGAAAGTTTATCATCAAAAGCATCCCCCCAAAATCATATAATTTGATCATTCAGTATGTTGGTTATAATCCCAAAACCCTATTTAACATCGTAGTTACTACAGGAAATATTTTAACTTTTAATATTGAGCTAGATCCAGCTTCCAAGACATTAGGAGAGGTTGTGGTTCAAACCAGAACTTTTGGAAAGAAAACAGAAACCCCATTATCTATTCAAAGTTTAACAGCCGAAGAAATTAAAAGTAACCCGGGTGGTAACTTTGATATTTCTAGGGTAATTCAAGCCCTACCAGGTGTGGGAGGCAATACGGGTGGAGCTGCTTTTAGGAACGATATCATTATTAGAGGCGGTGGACCAAACGAAAATGTGTTCTATTTAGATGGAATAGAAA
>CAYUDC010000107.1:0-9358 GCA_964443415.1 uncultured Chitinophaga sp.
TAAATTTGCTTAACCAAGTGATAAAATGAACCACTGGCCAAAACAAATAATAAAAAAACATAAAAGGCACCACCAATATTTTAAGGATGCTATCGGGGTTGATACGAAACAATACTTTGGGCAAAAACTCGGCTGTTACAAGTACGATGAGGGTAGAAACCAAGGTTTGCAAAAACAACAACAAGAAATGGTATTCACTTAATATTGGCAACATGCTTAAGAAAACACCATCCAACACCTTTGCCATATAGATACCATAAACTACTAATCCAATATTATTACCTATAAGGGTGGTACTAATAAATTTAGAAGGATTGGCAATAAATGGCGAAAGCAAACGAGCATAATAACTGCCTTGTTTATTTTTAAGTTCAATAACCAATTTATTGGCAGAAATAAATGCAATTTCGATGCCTGCAAAGAAGGCAGAAAACAAGATGCTGCCTATAATAATGACGGAAGGGTTATCCATTTAGGGCTGCAATTTAACTAAATTACCAAGTAAATCCCAATCGGCTAAATGCCAATCTTACTGCAAATCAGTCTTTTTCCTTAAAATTCTTCTGAAGGCATATTCCTGTACCGAAGCCGCTAGGTCTTGCTCATCTATTTTAGCAAAGAATTTTTCAGGGTCTATCTCTCTGGCTTGTTGGCTTTCATCGAAACGGTCTTTGGTTTTATCGCCAATTAACTTTTCGAATAAACTCAAGCTTTTTGTTTGGCCGTTGTTAAGTGTAAGCCGAATGCTAACATAAGGTGGTCTGGCAAATACCGAATCTCTTTCGGCCTTGGTAAATACCGCTTCTTCGTAAAATCCTTCGGCATACAATTGCTCAAAGGCATTTAGTAATAAATTGGTTTTGAGGGTGTCGGTTTGAACCAAATTGCCTTTGATATCTTGGATGAACCCTTTCTCTTGAGCAAGCTTTGCATTTAATACAAAAGACTCCTCTGGCTTTGAAGGATAATTGATGGTAATTTCTTGAATGTCTTTTTTGGCCACATTAAAAATGAGCTTACTCCGCCATTTGATGGCTTCTGTACTAAACCTTGGTGTTAAGAAGCCTATAAAACCAGGTTGCTGAATGATATATGGCTGATCCTCGCCTTCTAAAATCATAAAGGTTCCCTCTTTTTCTGGTGTTTCTGTTCCAATATAAATGGTCTTAAACATTTGTTCACCCAAATACACCTCACATTTTATCCCCTTGCTACCTAAAATACCCATGGCAGTATTGTGCATAGAGGGTGCCACTGGCATTTTAACTTGTAAATCGTGCAAGGTGGTAAGGAGTAAATTAATCTTGGTATGATCTGCTAAAACTTCCTTATTCACCGTCCAGGTATTATCGGGATTTCTTTGGAGTAAAATGGTTTTCCCATTCTTATCGGCCAAAAACACCTTGCTCACCTTAGCAGTATCTTTTACAGCAAAAGCATCTGCCGAATGGGGTGTATTAGCCCAAGGCTTTTTCATGACCATATAGGTTGCCACCGACAAGATGGCAATCACAAGAAGTAATAGGAGGTTTCCTTTTTTCATGAAGTATATTTTCTTTTACGGATATAAGCATTCACTAAACCAAACAACACAATTAGTAGCACTGGCCCGCCAATGTTGATGGCTATCCAGAAGTTTCTTTCTTTTTTAATTTTCCCTTTATCCAATAGCCGTAACTTAATTTCTTTACTTCTAATTTCTATGATACCGCTATCGTCACATAAATAGTCGATGCAATTAAGTATGAGCTTTTCGTTTCCAAATTGTTGGTTGGTAAACCTATCATAGCCCAATGGGAATACCTCACCCGTGCTTTTCTTAAATTGGTTTCTGATGACATCCCCATCCGAAATCACAATCATTTTATTATTATCTACATGGTCTTTAAAAGGCAATTCGGGCATTTTAGTTTGGTCAAACGTAAAGGCAAAATTGCTGGTAAATTTACCTTCTAATAAAACCCCCATGATAAATTCTCCTTTAGACTTACGTTGAAACATTTCAGGCTGTAAGTCGAGCCGCGAAACATTTAAATCTATTCTTACAGGCGAGGTTAACAACCTAGAATAAGGACTGCTTTGATATAACACCGTTTTCTTAATATCTGCATTTACCAAAGTATCTAAAGAAGCTGCAAACTGAAACCATACCGGTTCAACTCCTCTCACAATAGGATGATTGCCTGTTCCGGTAGCCACAGGATAATATGGCCAGTTTAACAATTTCTGTTGAGGCGTGCCATCTCTCATGCCAGATAACACCGGAATGGCATGGCATTGCAAGTCTTGCACCATATTGGCATTTACTCTTACACCAAATCTAAACAACAAATCTTCTAGGCCTGTCTCGTAGGTGGGCGTTACAAACAAATTTTCTCTTCTTAAGCTATCCATATCGGCATGCTGGGTTTCTACCAACCATAGCACCTTGCCTCCATGCATAATAAACTGATCTATTTTAAACTTATCAAAGTCGGAGAATGGACGAGTAGGCTTGGCAATGATAATGCCTTCAAACTGAAATAGGTTTTTGGGTTCGTTGATAGACAATGGAAAACGCTCAACTTGATAATACTGACCCAACATAGCTTCGGCTTCGGCCATATCCCATTTGGCAAGCTCTCCATGGTCTTCGATAATGGCTATTTTTTTCTTGGTGGTTTGCAAAGCGCTGCGCAAAGTATTGGCTATTTCATATTCCAATAATTCCACAGAGCTATTGATTACCTCCTCTGGGTTTTGTCCAAACTGACTTCTCAATAAATTAATTGGATACTCCCTACCCTTATAGTACATTAAAGCACCAGGTACTAATATCTTCTGTGCAAACTCATCCTCTTTTTTCACCTGCACATTGGTAGGTTGAAGGCCTTTGCTGCCTAGTTCTTGAATAATCTCTGATGTCTTTTTTGAATCTGCCCCTTTAAATGGGTCGATAAATTCATATTGAATGTTACCATTGCTATACAACGCAAACTCATCTAGCATCTCGCGGGTGGCTTTACTCAATCGCTTGAAGCCTGCAGGGAATTCACCCTCTAAATACACTTTTACATACACTACTTCACTTACACTCGATGCCATTTTTTTGCTGGCTTCTGATAAGGAGAATCGCTTTTCTTTGGTGAGGTCTATCCTAAAAAAGAAATTACTAAAGATGATATTTAACATAACCACCAAAGCCACTACCATCATTAACTTTAGTAGGCTTTGAGCACGTTCCGATTTTCTGTTTTTTACTTTTTCCATCTGTCCTCCTACCATTTTCTGCTTTCAAACATGGTTTTACTTGCCCATATAAATATCACATCAAATCCAATAAAGTAGAGAAGGTCTCTAGAGTCTACCACTCCTCTGCTGATGCTTTGATAATGTGCATCAATACCCAAACTGGCTACCACAGCATCCCATGCTCCCAATAATTTAAAATCTGCTATTAAATCGAATAGGTTATAAAACAAGAAGCATAAAAACAGCGAAAATATAAATGCCACAATCTGGTTATCACTTAAGGCAGAACTAAACATCCCGATAGCCACAAAACAACTGGCTAGAAAAAACAAACCAAGGTATGAACCTATGATAGCACCAGAATCTAAATTACCCTTTGGTGTACCTAATTGGTATATGGTATAATAGTAAATAATGGTTGGCAATAACGTAAACAAAACCAAGGTAATACCTGCGAAGTATTTTCCCATGATGATTTGCAAATCGGAGATAGGACGAGTAGTAATAATTTCGATGGTGCCGTTTTTCTTTTCTTCACTTAGGCTACGCATGGTAATAGCCGATATTAAAAACATAAACAGCCATGGAGCCATGCTAAACAAAGTATCCAGATTGGCATAGCCATAATCAAAGACATTGTAATCTGGCAACACCCAAGTAAACAAACCTGTTGCCAGCAAAAACACCAACATTACCACATAGGCAATGAGTGAACTTAAGAAGCTTCTTATTTCTTTTAAATAGATTGACAGCATGTTTATTTTGTTAAGGTTTGAAAAACATCTTCTAAAGATTGTTCTTCTAATTGCATAGAAAGAATCATCCATTGTTTTTGTTGAGCCAACATGGCTACAGCCTCTCTTACATCTTGGCTAGCCTTTATTTCCCATAGCGTGCCATTGGCATTCACCTGTATCACTCCACTTATATTGGCGAGGTCGGCAGAGTTGCAATCTCCTTTTATTTCTAACCTTAACACAAATTGCTTTCTAATCATTTGCTGCAAGCCAGCAATATCATCATCTGCTACAATTTTGCCTTTATTAATAATCACAACGCGATTACATAAGGCTTCAACCTCTTGCATGATATGGGTAGAGAAAATGACAGTTTTGTTTTTACCAATTTCTTTAATCAAGTTACGAATCTCAACCACTTGGTTGGGATCTAAACCTGTGGTGGGTTCATCCAATATAAGCACCTCGGGATTGTGCAATAAGGCAGCTGCAAGGCCGACCCTTTGTTTGTATCCTTTAGAAAGTTGAGAAATCTTCTTTTTTCTTTCAGGCGTAATGCCGGTTTTGTCAATCATGGCTTCTACCGCTTCGGTGGCTGCTTTACCGCTCATTCCCATCATGCCTGCCGTAAACAAAAGATACTCTTTAATGTACATATCGGCATATAGAGGATTTAACTCGGGCAAGTAGCCAATGCGCTTTCTTACCTCCATGCTTTGTGTACTTACTTCGTAGCCGCATACTTTTGCTATTCCAGCAGTTTGAGGAACAAAACCAGTAAGGATTTTCATGGTGGTAGATTTTCCAGCACCATTCGGACCTAAAAACCCAAGGATTTCGCCAGGCTTCACCGAAAAGCTCACCTCATCGAGGGCCTTTTGATGACCATATAATTTACTTAATCCAATAACTTCTATTGACATGTGTTGATTTTACCTGATTTAACGATTACCCCACGCAGGTAAGTCAGCGAAAATACATAAATGGTTGAAAAATATGACAACAAAAAAGGGGGCCTTGGCCCCCTTTCTCTTATTATCTATCAGAACACTATAATACACCAATTTCACTCAAAACAGCATTCATGGCTCTTACCGCATCTGCGCTTTTATTAAAGGCTGCTTGTTCTTCTTCATTTAGGTTGTAATCTACAATAGCTTCCCAACCGTTTCTACCAACTACTACTGGTACGCCCAAACAAATGTCTTTTTGGCCATACTCACCATCTAAATAAACGCAGTTAGGTAAAATACGCTTTTGATCGCGCACGATACTTTCTACCAACATCGCAGAAGCTGCACCTGGCGCATACCAAGCAGAAGTTCCTAATAACTTAGTTAAAGTAGCACCGCCTACCATAGTAGCATCACTAATTTCTTTTAATTTATCTGCACTTAGCAAGTTGCTAAAAGGCACACCATTTAAGGTAGCTAAGCGGGTTAAAGGAATCATGGTGGTATCTCCATGACCACCAATAACGGTACCGTGAATATCAGTAGTTAAAGCGTTAGTAGCCAATCCTAAATACCCTTTAAAACGAGCGCTATCTAAAATCCCACCCATACCAATGATTCTGTTTTTAGGCAAACCAGTGGCTTTAAGCGCTAGGTATGTCATGGTATCCATAGGGTTAGAAACTACCACGATAATGGCATTTGGCGAATGTTTTAACACATTTTCAGCTACACTTTTTACAATATTAGCATTGGTGCCAATAAGTTCTTCGCGGGTCATTCCTGGCTTACGAGGAATACCTGAAGTAATTACCACTACATTCGAACCAGCAGTTTTACTGTAGTCGTTGGTAGTTCCAGAAATTCTAGTTCTAATGCCTCTTAACGAAGTAGTTTGGTAAATATCTAAGGCTTTACCTTCAGCAAAACCTTCTTTTACATCTAATAAAACTACCTCATCTGCCAATTCTCTGCTGGCAATTACATCTGCAGTAGTAGCTCCTACTGCGCCTGCTCCAATTACGGAAACTTTTGTCATGGTATAAAATGATTAATGATTAAACTAAAAATCGCGCAGCGAAATTAGTAAAGTTTAACAAAGGAAAAAGGTGATTTTAAGCAATTAAATGTAAAACTGCTTATTCGCCTCTTTCTGGAAACACCAAGGTAAAGGTAGAGCCTTTGTTAGGTTCGGTTTGAACCAAAATTTCTCCTCCGTTTTTCTTCACAAATTCACGGGTTAAAATTAAGCCAATTCCTGCGCCACGCTCCCCTTTTGTGCCATAAATACCAGGCTGTTTATTAAATGAGAACAAAGTACTTAACTCGGTTTCGTCCATCCCCTTACCCTTGTCTTTAATAGAAATATGGGCTTTCCCGTCTATAATTACGGCAATTACTTCCACCTTGCTAGATTGAAAAGAAAACTTGATGGCATTAAATAAGATATTCCTAATGGCCACGTCTAAATGGTTCGGGTCGACCCAAACCTTAAAATCTTGAGGCACCAAATTATGAACACTAACCTGCTTTTGCTGGGCAAATTGTTCGAATAAGGATATGGATTGGTTTACTAAATCGGCTACATTTACTTGAGAGGCCAGTGGTTTAAGCTCTCCTTCAAGCTGACTTTTACTCCAATTAAGCACATTGTCTAACAAGATATTGATAGATTTTAATTGGTTGGTAAGTCTATTCTTGATAAAGCTAAGGTCTTCGGCATTCAACAAGTCGTCACCCATCAATTCTACCACCTGGTTAAGCGAGGCTATTGGATTTCTAATATCGTGTGTCAATATCGAAAAGATTTTATTTTTATAGAGATTAAGCTCCTCCAAGTCTTTGGCTTGCTTTTCAATGGATTGTTTTTGCTGAATAACAATCTCTTTTGATTTTATTTCTTTGGCCCTTGAAACCATAATAAAATACACCAACACGCCTAATATTAAAATGATGATAGATAATCCAATGGCAACCGAATAGGTAAACTGACTTTTGGCAGTTTGTATGGCATTGTCTTTTTCTAAAAGTTTAATTTCATTTTGCTTTTTCTCTAAAAGATAATCATATTCTATCTGGTGGGTTCGGTTGGTATTTTCTTCACTAAACAAACTATCTCTGTAGACAATAGAGATTTTAAGAAATTGGATGGCATCATTTACATTTCCTAAACCCTCATAAGCTTTTGCTAATCCTTTAGCTGCTTCATAAACCTGCATTTTATTATTAGATTTAAGCGCTATTTGATAGCCATTTAAGGAGTGTCTTTGAGCCTCTTTAAAATCCCCTCTTAATAGATAGGATTTCCCTAAGCCTATATCGCAAAAACCCATTCCAGGTTCGTCTTCAAACTCAAGGCAATAGGCATACGCCTTTTTAAAATAGAAAATGGCACTGTCTGGTTGTTTCAATAAGTTAAATACTTCCCCAAAATTGGTAAGACATACAATTGCATCCGTCTTTGAGTCGATTTCTAATGCTAATTGGTAAGCAATTTTATAATAGTGAATAGAGGAGTCTAATTGTGCCTTTTCTGAACAAACCCCGCCGATGGCCACTAAACTTTGAATCATTTCTCCTTTGGCCCCAATACTTTTTTGTATCTGCAGGGCTTTGTGAGCATGCTTTAGGGCATCGTCATGTTTTTTAAGTAAAAAATAGATACCTGCTATGCTGGCATAACTATTGGCTATTCCAAATGAATCTTTTAAGCTTTCTCTAATGGTTAAACTTCTAAAATAATGTTCGATGGCCTCTTTATAATTTCCCTTATCAGCATAAGTATTTCCGATATTGTTATAAGAATCTCCGATCCCTTTTAGATCATTTACTTCTTTTCTTAAAGTTAAACTCAATTGATAATATTGAATGGCTTGGTCTAATTTACCCTCGTTGTGGTAAATCATGGCCATATTATTAAGTACCGCACCTTCGCCCTTTTTATCACTTATTACTTTATAAGCTTCTAAGGCGTTTCTATTAAATTCTTTGGCTTTTGACAGGTTTGTAATGATGAAATTACCAATAGCTAATTGCTTGTAAGCATCTGCAATTCCTCTACCATAATTTAGAGATTGCGATAGCTGCAAGGTTTGGTTTGCAAGGAGTAAGGTACTATCGGGATAAGAATTTCGATGAACAAAAGCTAGTTCATTTAATAAATTTATTTTGGCGGTATCAGAAAGCTTTTGTTGGTTTAATTTACGATGAATTTCATTGATTTGCTTGGTTTGACCCGAAGCAAAAAAGCTACCAACAAAAACAAGAAAGAAGAAACTTAAAATCCTATTTACACACTTTTTTTTGCTATTCATCCGTCAATACGTCGCTTTATATAAAAGCAAAGTTAGACAAATAAACGCTAATTTCATACATTGGCCATTAACCTAATGCATTCTCTAAGGCATCTTTCACCTGTTGAATGGTATATGGTTTAGAGATAAATCCATAACTACCAGACTTTGCTATTCGTTTAAAGGTTTCGCCATCTTTATGCTGCGCAGAAGTAAAAACAACCCTCGATTTACCTTCCATCAAAGTGCTGGTATCAATGCCATCTAACTTTCCTTCTAGCCCAATGTCCATCAAAACAATGTCAAAAGATTGTTGCTTGATAGCGGCTAAAGCATCCATACCATTGGTAACATGCACCATATTTTGGTAGCCAAGGTTATCCAAAATTTTCTTTAAGGATTCAAAACTCATTTGATCATCTTCTACGATGAGAATAGCTCTTTTGTTCATATAAGTGGCAATATTGGTACAATATCCTGATTTTTTCTGAGATAAATTATATCGAAACATTAAAATAATGATTAAATATTATGAATCAAATACTTTAACTTTGATTTAGCACGATGAAACATGTTAAATACCTCACATTATTAGGCTTGCTTTGCAGCTTTGCACCGAAAAATTCAATTGCTCAATATCTTAAAAAGATGAGCAGGGATTGGGTATACGAAGGTGACACCAATCTGATTAGCCTACATTTTGGAAATGCCAAATTCTCTCAAACCCCAAAAGTTTTTTTCTTCTTAACAACTGAGTTTGGCCCTTTAAAAAATAGCTTTAGCTATAATAATATCAAGATTCTTAACGACTCTGTCCTCTTATTAAAAATACCCATAGAAAAACATCTTCAAAATTTTCTTTACGCATTTATCATGATTGAAGATGAAAGGTTGCAAAGAAAACAAATTGGGTTTTGTGATTTCAAGGTAGTTAAACTCAATCCAGATGTCCGTAAGATTCGAAGTATTTACAACAACCCACCCATCAATTCAGACTCAACTAGCAACTTTGTTCAAATAAAGCTGGTGGGTTTTGGCACCCATTTTAAAGAACCAGAAACAGAGTTTGGCTTTTTGATGAATGGCATAAATAAATTTAATTCTATACCATCATTTTCAGTTGTTTCAGACACATTGGCCTTCT
>CAYUDC010000108.1:0-9334 GCA_964443415.1 uncultured Chitinophaga sp.
TTTTCCATGTCATTTGGCGAGGTACCAGCATAAATGGTATTCACCAAAATTTGAGGAAACACTACCTCCGGAAATTGTTCTTTGGGGAGGTTATTATAGCTCATCAGACCAGCCAACGTAATGATGATGGTCATGATGTATATACTGGTTTTATTATCTATAGACCAGCTTGATGCAAAAAACTCTTTAAATTTTTCTTTCATACCTTTTGTATTAGGTGTTTTGGTGGCAAGTATTACTCGCGAATAAGTTCGTTATTATTTAAGTCGTTGTAGCCAGCGGTAATTAATAGGTCGCCTTCTACTAAGCCACTTAATATTTCGGCTTTGTCGTTGTAGATTTTTCCTAAGGTAATACTGCGTTTTTCTGCCACATTTTTACCATCTTTTTTCACTGAAACCATTACAAAAGTTTCTAATTCATTTTTCTGAACAGTGTTTACAGGTACCACAATGGCTTTAGGTGATTTGTAATCTACTACTTTAAATACGCAAATCATGTTTGGAATTAAATCACTTTGCGAGGCAACAGGAGCTTCAATGGTAAAGGTTCTGGTCATTTGATTGATAACTCTTGAAGCAAAATTGATATTAGATTTTACAATTTTGTTGTTGAGGTCAGGGAAAATTAACTGTACGTCGTTTCCTGGTTTTATTAAGCTAGCATAAGTTTCGGCAACATCTGCCTTTGCTTTTAAATCATTAAAGTTAACCACTCTAAAGCAGGGTACACCTGGGGCAACATTGCCGCCTATTTTAATAAATACCTCATCGATGGTTCCATTGATAGGTGATTTAATTTTATACATATCTAAATTTTCGTAAAGTGTAGCCAATTTTTGTTCTAGGCTTTCTTTGTTGGTTTTAGCAGTAAGGTATTGTACTTCTGTTCCAATTTGTTTTTCCCAAAGTGCTTTTTGTTTATTAAAGATATCTGTCACCAATTTAAGGTTGGTTTTTAAGTCGTCTATCTGGCGTTGCACTATTTCTCCATCAAGTTCGGCTAGTACTTGATCTTTTCTTACAGTTGTGCCAGGCTTAACATACACCTTTGTAACTGGGCCCATCGCACGGGCACTAATCATGGTGTTTTGATCTCCATCTAAACGTCCTTGAACATCTATAAAATGTAAGAACTCACCTTTAGTAATTGGAGTGGTTTTTACATATTTAACCTTTTCGTTGGCATTAGCTGTAGTATCACCAATAGAAGCAATTTCTTCTTCTAAGGTTTTAATTTTTGAGGTTAGCTCTGCTTGTTCTGCTTTTAACTTTTCGAGGGCTGTTTTCTTTTTTTCTAGTTCGTTAGAACCACCACAGGCTGCCAATAGCAGGATAAGGGAAGCGAGGGCAAAGAATTTATTATTTTTCATATAAATGGTGTTTGTGAATGTTTGATTAATTGATTTTACCTAAGGCTTTTTTAAGTTCTAATTCTGCTACAAAAAGTTCGAAGGCAGTGGCAAGCATATTGGCTCTGGCATTGTCTAAATCAGTTTGAGCAACGGTTAGTTCTAGGCTCGAACCAACGCCGTTTTTATATTTAAGTTGAGCTGTATTATAAATGTCTTCGGCAAGTTTGTAGTTATTTTTTTGAACCAAAAGTTGTTTTTTAGCTCTGTTAAAATCGGTTTTAGCACTAAAGGCTTGCTGTTGAATGACGTTTTCAAAAAACTTAATATCATTTTGTGTTTTTTGGATATTAATACTGGCTTGTTGTGTTTGAGCATGTTTCCTAAATCCGTCGAAGATGGGTACGTTAAGGCTTAAGCCAATGGTTGTACCTGGGTACCAAACATCGTATAACTTGCCAAAGTTACCTTCTGAGGCAAAAGCATTTTGTTGGTGCGAACCAAAGGCAAAGATAGAAGGGGCATAACCTACCAAGTATCTTTTTCTATCTAGTTGGTTTAGTTTTAGTTGTTGTTGTAATAGTTGGTATTCAATTCTATTTCCGAAGTTTAGGTTTTCTTCTACTACTGTAGCTGAAGTTTTGTTTGTTAGTTCTTCTAGTTTGCTGGTAAGCACAATACTATCTGCAGCATTTACGCCCATTTGCATTTTAAGAACCATGCGCGCCACACGGGTTTGATCGTCTATTTTTTCTTTTTGAATCTCTAGGTTAGAAACTTGTAAACTCAATCTTTCGTAATCTACTTTTTCTACAAAACCACTTTTTAACAATTGCTCAAGTTCTGCTTTAGATTTACTTAAGGTATTTAAATTGCTTTGCATCATTTGTTGGTTTGATTCTAATAAAAGAACCATGTAATATGCTTTGGCAACATTTACTTCTGTTTCTATGCGTGTTCTGGTTTTGTTAAGCCTAGATAGGTTTACAAATTCTTTCGAGGCCTTTAATCCAAGAAAGAAAGTTCCATCAAATAGCAATTGGTTTACAGACAAGGTTAAGTTACTGGTATAGGTATTACCAAACCTAGCTTCAATAAAATCTGGTCCTCCCCCTAAAACTGGTTTTAAGAAGTTGGGCAAAACTTGTGTTGGAATTTGGGTGTTGTTGATTAAATTACCTGAGCCATTAATTTGTGGTAAGCCCATGGCTGTAATTTCATTTACTTTTTTCTGTGCCGATTTTTCGTCTAACTCTGCATTAAGTATTGCATAGTTTGTGTTTCTGGCAAAATTAATGGCTTCCTCTAAGGTAAAAGAATAAACCGATGGTTGTTGCGCACTGCTAGGCGTGTTTAGCAGCAGCAACAGGCAGGAAAGTAGGCTGATATATCTAAGCATATATAAATAATTTAAGATGGATTTGTTTGAAATAATGGATGTTTTTTAAGAAGTTTTATACCTTTTTCAGTGCAAATGGCACGCAGGTGATAGCGCATCATTTCAGAATGTATCACCTTAAAATCTTGTTTAAGGTCGTGGTAATTGTCTGGGTTTAATAGAAAGTCTATTAAGTGAATGTAGAATACCGCAGTAAGCTCTTCATTTATTTCGTCGTGATATAATCCTTGCTCTTTGCCAGCTTTCAGATTATTTAATACCTCGTTGTAAATAAACTCTACCCTAAATTTATTTAATTTATCCCAGCTGGGTTTAAAATATTTCTTGAGGTCGAAGAGAATGCTTTGGTTGATTTGTTTTTTAAGCTCCCCAAACGAATCGGTGAGGGTAAGCATAAATTCGATTGGGTTTTTAACTGCACTGCAAAGGTTGCTGCAGTAATTCATTTCTTGCTGAATATGTCGCGTTACTGTTTCGTCTACTAGTTTGGTTTTGTCTTCAAAAAACTGGTAAAGCGTTTTCTTAGACAATCCAAGCTCACGAGCAATGTCGTCCATGGTAATGGATTTAAAGCCATACCGTAGAAAAAGTGTTTCTGCGCCATTCAGTATTTTGTTCTTAACTTCTTCTGACATGAGATTTGCTCAAAAATTGATGTGCAAATGTAGAAACTCTTTTTGTATCGGAAACTATTTTTATGTTAAAAGTTTCCTAAGTTTTTGTAAAATTCAGATTATGAGATATAAAATTAAATGTAATGACACATAAATGGACCTATTTTAATTTAATCTTTTCAAATTATCCTTCCTCAAATGCCATGCTTAGCATGTAATAGCTCGACACCGATGCCAAAATATGTTTGATAGGATGTCCACCAAAGGCGCCTAAAAATTCAATGATTTGAGGGTCGAAACTTTCTGCAAGTTTTGCGAGTAAGTAGAATAACATGATATACCACAGCGGTTTAGTTCTTAAGGAGGTTTGGGTCGACCCGAAAAATAATACCAACAATAACAAAATGATTGGGAGGAACTGAACCAGCAAATAGGGTCTTAAATCTCCTTGGCCAATATTTTCTGTAAATCGCCAATATGCCACGCTACCCAAAGCAATTGGTAGTAATAGTAGCCAAATTTGCATGGCATTTTTATCGCCAAAGTATTTTGCCAGAATCAAACAAAAGAAGCTGGCAAATACAATGGTCATGGGCAGTCTATCGGGCACTAAAGTTTGATTATTGGGGTTTAGATGATAATAGGCAGAACCAAAACCTGTAAGCAATATTCCGGCAAATAGTACAATCTTTAGGGTTTTTAGGTTTTCGGTTCGAACCGAGCCTTGAATACCCCAAAAGCCAACCAGTATAAATCCGATATTGGATACCACATTCCAAAAGTTGGGTATGCTAAAATAGGTATGATGATCTGCAAAGTTGTGATAATCCTGATTTTGGGGAATTGGGGGCAATAGTAATAGTGTGCCTAGGATAGCAAGCAAGCTTACAACAATTAATAGGATGGCCAATTTATTGGTAGAAAGTTTCATGTTTCAAATTAAGCACTCGCATCGAATTTTTTATTACTTTTGGCCCCCATGAATAAGAAACCTTATTTGGTGGGAATTTCGGGCGGTAGTGCGAGTGGTAAAACCAGCTTTTTAAAGGCCTTGAGGGATCAATTCTCTGAGCAGGAGCTTTGTATGATTTCGCAGGACAACTATTATAAACTGGCCTACGAGCATCAAAAAGATGAAAATGGGCATACCAATTTTGATTTACCAGACTGTGTAGATTTGGATGCTTTTGCTGCCGACATTGAGCGTTTATCAAACGGAGAAACCATACAAAGGCACGAATATCTTTTTCAGCACGAAAATCAACAAGGTGATTTACTAACTTTTAAGCCTGCACCTATTATTATATGTGAAGGCTTATTTATTTTTTACCATGAGCGAATTTTTAGTCAGTTTGATTTAAAAGTGTTTATCAATGCTGAGGAAGAGTTAGCCCTCAGGCGCAGAATAGCCCGTGACGTGGCTGAACGAAATATTTCTGAAAACTTTGTATTGTATCAGTGGAAGCACCATGTAATGCCTTCTTACCAGCGCTATTTGCTGCCATTTATGGCCCAGGCGGATATGATTATTAACAACAATACCCATTTTAACACCAGTTTAGAGGTGGTAAAATCTTTTTTGAAGGAAAAAATTTAGCAGTACAATCGGCTTTGGGTCAAACCGAAACCAGGAAATGGCGCTTGATTAAGAGATGGCTTGTGTGGCCATTACAATTCTAACTTTGAGTTTGGTGCCCGTGGCAAGAATGTCCACTAAATCTTGAATGGTAAGTTTAGCATCCATTCTTAGTACAATGGTTGGGTCTTCTAATTTTTGCTTAGAAATCTCTTCTAGGATAGCAGATTCGAGTTCTGCAGGCACAATCAGTTTGTCGTTTAGATAATATTGTTTGGCTTCGTCTACGGTGAGGGAGATTTGCTTTTTGTTCAGCGTTTGGTTGTTTTTGGCCTTTGGCAATAAAACTTTTATCACACTTGGATTGGCCACTGTGGAGATAATTAAGAAGAATAGCAACAGAAAGAACATGATGTCATTGAGCGAAGAGGTAGCCACCTCGGCTTCAAATCTTTTTTTACGTCTAAAGTTCATGTTTTTGTCCTTTCTTAATTAACTTTCGAGGATGTCTATAAATTCGATGGCAGTGTTTTGCATTTTGTGGCTAAACCTATCAATTCTAGAGTTAAGCAAATGGTAAGCTGTATAGGCAATTACCCCTACAATAAGGCCAGCGCCCGAGGTAATCATTTTTTCGTATAATCCACCAGCGATGATACCGATACTGATATTATCACTCACCGAGATATTGTAGAAAATTTTAATGATACCCGAGATGGTTCCAATAAATCCAAGCATGGGGGCAATACCGGCGGTAAGTCCAAGAAAGCCTAAATTTTTCTCGAGTTTATCTGTTTCTAGGCCTGCCACGCTTTCCATGGCACTTTCGATGTCTTTAATGGGTTTTCCTATGCGTTGAACTCCTTTTTCTACCACGCGAGCAATGGGGGTGTTGAGTCTTTGGCAATAAGCGCGGGCCGCTTTTAAATCGCCCTTACTCAATAAATCGCGGAGGTTTGGAATAAAATTGTCTTCTATTTTAAATGCCTGATTGATATAGACAAAACGCTCGATAATGAAGTAAATGCTAAAAAGGGAGAGAATTCCGATTGGAACCATAATTACCCCACCTTTTACAATCATATCGAATAAACTCAGACCTTGACTTTCCATGTTTTTGTATTTTTTTACAGTTAACGAAACTAAGCAGTAAGTGCGTATAACACTTTAGGAATTACCCACATCGGGCGAAATGGTGACCAAAAAAATCGAAAAACTGGGGCAAAAAAGTTTTAGGGCTTGATTATCAATATTTTTATTCTCTTTTGTAATTAGGAGTCTCTCCCCTTATATTTGCCAGCCTTTGAAATAATTAACCATATTAATATTTGAATATTCACAGATACAATGAAAAGTAAAGGAGCAGTTAAGTTTTTTGCAGTGGCGTTGGTGCTGGTAAGTATTTTCCAGCTGTCTTTTACCTGGAAGACCTGGCAGGTTGAACAGGATGCCAAAGCGTTTGCCAATGGAAATGAAGCCATGGAGCGCAGTTACCTAGATTCGGTTTCGAGGATGCCGGTTTACAATTTTCTAGGCCTTAAGAAATTCACCTATCTTCAATGTAAGGAGCGTGAGTTAAACTTAGGTCTGGATTTACAAGGAGGTATGAACGTAACCTTAGAGGTTTCGTTAGCCGATTTGTTGCGTGAACTGTCTAACAAGAACCAGGATGCTAAATTTAACGAGGCGGTGAACACTGCCCGTGAAAAAATGAAAGGTAGCACCAAGGATTATGTGACATTATTTGCAGAAACCTACAAGGAGATAGCTCCAGAAGGCCGTTTGTCTGCAATTTTCTCTAATCCAAGTAACAGAGATAAAGTTAAAATTACTTCTACTAACGAGGAGGTAATTGCTTATATCCGCGAAGAGGCTAACCAAGCCATCGATCGTTCTTTCCAAATTTTGAGAGCACGTATTGACAAGTTTGGTGTGACCCAACCTAATATTCAAAAATTAGAAGGAAGCGGCAGAATCTTGGTAGAATTACCAGGTGTTGATAATCCAGCTCGCGTAAGAAAGCTATTACAAGGTTCGGCTAAGCTTGAGTTTTACGAAACTTTTGATAATCCAGAGGCCTTTAAGCATTTGAACACTGCCAATGATGTATTAAAGAAAGCTAGTTCTTTAAAAACAACTGTTGCAGCAGATACTACTGCAAAGGATACCGCTTCTAGCGCTTTATCTGGTTTAGCTGCTAATACAAACACAGCAGTGGCTGATACAGCTAAGAAAGATACAGCGGCGGCTAAAGCACAACAAACTTTTGAAGAGTTTGCTAAAGAGAATCCATTATTTGCTTACCTACGCCCTTATGCAGACGACCAAGGCCAGTTAATGACCAAAGGCTCTTCTTGCGGAACTGCTATGGTAAAAGATACCGCTAAAATCAATGCCTTATTAAATGCCCCAGAGGTTAAAATGGCATTGCCTAGCAATATTCGTTTTGCTTGGGAATACAAAGGCTTTGGTGAAAACGAAGAAGGCGTAATACTACATGCATTAAAAACAGGTAGAGATGGTTCGGCTTCTTTAACAGGTGATAAAGTAACCGATGCACGCAGAGATATCAATCAAGTAAATGGTCAGGTAGAAGTTACCATGAACATGAGTGCGGATGGTGCTAAAATTTGGAAGAACTTAACCCGTAACAATGTTGGCCACAGTATTGCCATTGTATTGGATGATGTAGTTTACTCTTCTCCTAATGTACAAAACGAAATTCCTAATGGACGCTCTTCTATTACTGGAAGCTATACTTCTGAAGAAGCTGGTGACTTAGCTAATATCCTTAAGAGTGGTAAATTACCTGCTCCAACCCGCATTGTAGAAGAAGCAGTGGTTGGACCAACGCTTGGTGCCGAAGCCATTAGCAGTGGTTTATGGAGTATGATTATTGCTACCTTAATCATCTTGGCGTTTATGGTAATATATTATAACAACTCAGGATGGGTAGCTGATGCAGCTGTAATATTAAACGTATTCTTCATCATTGGTGTATTAGCCTCTTTAGGTGCAGCTTTAACTTTACCAGGTATTGCAGGTATCGTGCTTACCATTGGTATGGCGGTAGATGCCAACGTACTTATCAATGAGCGTGTAAAGGATGAATTGCAAAATGCACGCAGCCTTAAAAATGCCATCACCGATGGATACCAAAATGCAGCAAGCTCAATTATAGATGGTAACTTAACTACCTTACTAGCCGGTGTGGTATTATATACTTTTGGAACTGGCCCTGTACAAGGATTCGCTATCACTTTAATTATTGGTATCATTACTTCTATGTTTACTGCAGTATTGTTAACCCGAGTGGTTACTGAGTGGCAGTTAGACAAAGGACATGTAATTAAGTACAGTAGAGCTTTCTCTGAAAAAGCTTTCCAAAACTTTAACTTCGACTTTATCAAAAACCGTGGTAAATTTTATATTATCTCGGGTGTAATCATTGGTTTTGGTATCTTCTCAATGGCCACAAAAGGCTTTACTTGGGGTGTAGATTTTAAAGGTGGTTGGTCTTATATTATACAAACTGATAAGTCTGTTGGAAATGAAGAAATCCGTAATGGTTTAATAGCTTCTTTTGGTGGTGCACCTGAAGTTAAGACTGTTGGTGGAGAAAATAAGTATAAAGTAACCACTACCTACTTAATCGACGATCAGAGCGAAAATGCGGCTGAGTTGGTTCAAACCAAAATGGACGAAGGCTTTAAGAGCATGAACTTAGGCTATAAAGTATTAAGTTCATCTAAAGTAGGGCCTACTATTGCAAATGATATTAAGAATGCTTCGATTATTGCGGGTATTATTGCTTTGTTTGGTATTGGACTTTATGTGTTAATTCGTTTTAGAAAGTGGCAATATGCCTTAGGAGCTACCATTGCCTTGGCGCATGACGTATTAATGATGTTGAGTTTCTACTCTATATTTGATGGTATTTTACCATTTACCATGGAGGTAGATCAAAACTTTATCGCAGCGGTATTAACCATCATTGGTTTCTCAATTAATGACACCGTGGTAGTATTCGACCGTATTCGTGAGTACTTAGGTACACACCATCATGAAACCAATAAAGGTTGGGTAATTAACAATGCCTTAAATAAAACCTTAAATAGAACAGTAATTACTTCTTTAACTGTATTTATGGTGGCATTGGTACTATTTATCTTTGGTGGTGAAGTAATCAAAGGATTTACCTTTGCGCTATTGGTAGGTATTTTCTTTGGTACTTACTCTTCAATTGGTATTGCTACTCCAATTGTAGTTGACTTCGATAAAAAGAATAAAGAAAAATAATTCGAACGCTTTTCGGTTCAAACCGAAAAATATTGCAGGCTCTTTGTCTAAACTTTTAAGACAAAGAGCCTGTTTTGTTTTATAAAATACACAAG
>CAYUDC010000109.1:0-9280 GCA_964443415.1 uncultured Chitinophaga sp.
TAATACGTCTGATTCCTTAGTGATTACCATGTTGCCAAGACCACAAACAGGCGACATTAGCGGGAAGACATGGGCTGTTAAAGGCGATACTGCCCGATTTATGGTAAGCAGCAACCTCAGTGGTTCTATTTTTAACTGGACATTAAGCGGAGGCACCATCGAGGCAGGAGCTACTACACCTGAAATTTTAGTAAGGTTTGGATCAACCAATACCGCTACCGTTAATGTGCAAGAAAACGGAAGTAATGGATGTAAGGGAGTAACTAAAACCATGAGTGTGAGTTTAGTGAATACAGGCTTGGCTTCCTATCAAATGAACGAAATGAAGTTATTTCCAAATCCAGCTACACAGCAGGTGAATATTCAAATGAGCATATTGCCAGCCAATACAGCTATGAAATTAAGTGTTTATAATGTATTGGGCGAGGTGGTTAAATCCGAAGAAATTATTTACAATGGCCAATCTTATGGTTTGAACCTAACAGACTTACAGCCGGGTGTGTATGTGATAAGGGCCGAGGCAAAAGGAAGTATTTATACGAAGAACTTTATGAAGCAATAGCTTTATAAAGTTCTTTAAAACCAAAATGTCTTTTTTTCGGGTTGAACCAAAAAATACCCAAAAGTAGGTATATATAGAAGTTTGTGAAGGTGTTTTTTTGTTGCCAGTTGCCAATAAGCTATAAATACGGGCATAGCAATTAAAACACAATCCGCTTCAGCCTACTATGAGACCAATGTTAAATTACCCAATTCCTGCCCCATAGCGAATTGGGTAATTTTTTTTTAATGATTCCTATCAATAATAAAATCAACCAAAGCCTGTAATGACGGCTTAACTGGGCTATCTGGCATTTGTGCTAGAATGTCTAAGGCCTCTTGTTTAATAGCGAGCATTTTGTCTCGGGTATATGCAATGCCATTGTGGTTATTTACATAATTTACCACTTCTGCAACTTTGGCTTTTTTATGATGTTCGTTCTTGATGATATTGATGATGCGATTGCGGGTGGCTTTATCAGCATTGTTGAGGGTGTAGATAATCGGCAAGGTTAGCTTTTTCTCTTTGAGGTCTATACCTGTTGGTTTGCCAATGTCTTCATCTCCATAGTCTAACAAATCATCTTTCATTTGAAAGGCAATGCCTGCCTTTTCTCCAAACAAGCGCATTTGTTCTACTTGTTCTGGGTTTGCACCAGCCGAAGCTGCACCAATAGCGCAACAACTGGCAATTAGCGATGCCGTTTTTTTGCGGATGATGTCGAAATATACCTCTTCGGAAAGGTTGAGGTTTCGGGTTTTTTCTATTTGCAGCAATTCGCCTTCACTCATCTCGCGCACTGCAGTGCTCACAATTTCTAATAAGTGGTAATCTTTATTCTCTACGGATAGCAACAAGCCTCTAGAGAGCAGGTAATCACCCACTAATACGGCAATTTTATTTTTCCAAAGCGCATTGATAGAAAAGAAACCTCTTCTTTCATCACTGTCGTCTACCACATCATCATGCACCAAGGTAGCAGTGTGTAGGAGTTCTACCAAACTGGCAGCTCGGTAGGTAGAATCGTTGACGCCATTAAACAAGCTTGCCGAAAAAAATACAAATATGGGCCTGATTTGCTTGCCTTTGCGCTTCACGATATAGGTCATGATGGTATCCAATAATGGAACCGAACTGCGCATGGCTTCCCTAAACTTACTCTCAAATGCATTGAGGTGTGTTTCTATTGGGGCTTTAATTTGATCTAGGTTACTCACTCAACCGCAAAGAAAGCAATTTTATCATGGATTTGTAGCAACAAACAAAAGCTGTTTATTTGTAGTATGGCTAAGGTACAAACAACATTCTTCTGTCGCAATTGCGGGGCGTCTTCTGCAAAATGGGTGGGTAAGTGCCCTTCTTGTAACGAATGGAACACCTTTATAGAAGAGGTAATTCATAAAGAAAAAAATGACTATAAAAGTACCTGGAAAAAAGAAAGCAATGGTATTTCTAAGAAGCCAGTCCTGCTCCATCAAATAGAAAAGGGCAATGAGCAGCGGATTTTACTGCACGACCAAGAGTTAAATAGGGTGTTGGGAGGTGGTTTGGTGCCGGGTTCGGTAATTTTAATTGGGGGTGAACCTGGTATCGGAAAATCTACCCTGCTGCTTCAGGTGGCTTTGCAGTTTAATAAATACAAAGTTTTGTACATCAGCGGTGAAGAAAGTGAAACCCAAATAAAGATGCGGGCAGAGCGAATTTCTTTTGACAATGAAAATTGCTTTTTATTTACCGAAACCAGTACCCAGAAAATTGGCAAGGCTTTTAAGGAGTTAGAGCCCGACTTAGTGATTGTTGATTCTATTCAAACGCTACAAAGCGACTTAATAGATAGCACGCCAGGCAGTATTTCTCAGATAAAAGAAACTGCTGGCGAGATGATACGCTTTGCCAAAGAAACGGGCACGCCTTTGTTTTTAATTGGCCATATTACCAAAGATGGCACCCTGGCTGGTCCAAAGCTGCTAGAACATATGGTAGATACCGTCCTTCAATTCGAAGGCGATAGGCACCATGTCTATCGCATTTTAAGGAGTACAAAAAACAGGTTTGGGTCAACCAATGAAATAGGGATTTACGAGATGCAAGGTGGGGGGTTAAGAGAGGTGAGCAATCCTTCGGAGATACTAATTACGCAGAGAGACGAGCATTTAAGCGGAGTTTCTATTTCTGCTACCTTAGAGGGCATGCGGCCTTTGCTCATTGAAACGCAGGCTTTGGTGAGTGCAGCGGTTTATGGTACTCCGCAAAGAAACTCAAACGGCTACGATGCCAAACGATTGAATATGTTGTTGGCCATTCTAGAGAAAAAATGTGGTTTGCGCATGGGCTTGCAGGATGTGTTTGTAAACATTGCAGGTGGTTTGCGCATAGAAGATCCCGGTATAGATTTAGGCATTGTGGCAGCCATCGTAAGTAGTTACGAAAGTATGCCTATTAGCAACAAAATTTGTTTTATAGGAGAAATTGGCCTGAGTGGCGAGATAAGGGCGGTGAGCAGAATTGAGCAAAGAATTGGCGAAGCCGAGAAGCTTGGTTTTGAAACTGTTTATTTAAGCAAGTTCAATAAACTTCCGAGTCATCAGTTTAAGATAAAACTGGTAGAAATCACGCGCCTCGAAGAGCTACTGAACTTGCTGTTTGGCTAGTTTAGTGGAGAAACCTCCAGTTTTTTAAGTTCAGCACCTAACCATTTGCCAATAGGTTCATGTGCAAGAATGGTGTGCAATCCTGCTTGTTGAGCGCCTTTGATATTAATTCTGCTGTCATCAATAAATACGCTTTCCTCGGCGTTTAATTCGGCTTGATCCAATACTTGCTTATAACAAGCGAGCATAGGCTTGCGGGTGCCCATTTCGAAACTTAGGAATTGGATTTCGAATAACTCATCAAAGATTTCTTTACCATGTGCCCTGTAAACTTCTTCGATATGGGTATGATTGGTATTGCTCAGAAGAAATACTCTATAGTATTTTTTTAATTGCCTAAGCAATTCAATTCGTTCTTTGGGTAAATCCAATAACATGGCATTCCATGCCTCTTTAATTTGTTCCTTGGTAGCGTTACCTTTTAAGTAAGTAAACAAGCTTTGTAGGAAATACGCCTCATCAATTTTACCTAGTTCATAATCAATAAAGACAGAGTCTTCATGGTTAATTTCATCTAAATCGGTTCCTAATCTTTTAAAAGCTCTGAGTGTGCGACCTTGATCTAGGTCTAGAACTACTCCACCTAGGTCAAAAATGATATTTTTTATTCTCATAAGTTAAATTCAACTACCATATCCAACTTCACAAAAACCTAAAAGGTTTTATGAATTTAAAGAATGTACTGCTTTGGTAAGCGAAAAAATCAATTCGGGGTGTTTTTCAAAGGCATTTCCTACTACCACTACATCTGCACCTGCTTGACACGTGGCAATGGCTTGGGCTTCTGTTTTAATTCCGCCACCAATAAATAGCGGCCCATTAATTTGGGCTTTCACTTCTTTTATCATCGAAGTGCTGATAGGGTTAAGGGCTCCACTTCCGGCATCCATGTAGGTTACCTTTAAGCCTAACATATCGCCTGCCATGGCTGTGCAGGCAGCTATATTATTTTTATCTGAAGGTAAAGGGGTAGTGTTGCTCATGTACATCACACTGGTAAGGTTACCTCCATCTACAATCATATAAGCAGTAGGAATAACTTCTATGCCCGATTTTTTAAGCAAAGGTGCTGCCAAAACATGCTTGCCTATCAACAAATCTGGATTTCTACCACTGATCATGCTTAAAAAAAGAATGGCATCTGCTTTCGGATGGGTTTGCATGATATTGCCTGGAAACAAAACCAATGGTATAGAGGTTTTTTCTTTGATTATTTCAATACAACTATCCCAAAATCCATTGGTTATAAGGCTACCTCCCACCAAAATCAAATCCACATTAGCCTCATTACAAAGCTCAACTGTGTGCACTAGAGCCTGCTCCGAGCCAATGCTATCTGGGTCTAATAGAACCGCAATTTGTTTGCGATTTACCTCCTGCATTTGTTGCAGGCTTGAGTATATTTGATTTTTATTTGGTGTAGACATGAAGAATAGACAACAAATAAAAGCTTTTTAATCCTAATTATAGAATTTAAAGACTGGAAAAATCACAATAAAACAATTTTTCTGATAAATCAAAGTAAAGATTTTGGCTTAGGGCTCAAATGACTAGACATCGTATCTATTTTAGGACAAACTATTGACTATTAAATAATTGTTATGATTTTGCTCCTCAATGAGAATAAGGCAAGCGCTGTGCATAACTTATCTTATAAACACCCCATTCGCTAGGTTTGATATAAAGAAAATGAAATTAACATAGGTAGTTGTTGAAATCGTTGTTTGATAAAAAATCATGAAAGTAGGAGTTTTGGATAAAAAACCCCCTAAGTTTTTTTGAACCAATTTTAAGAATTAATTAAAATATTACCTGATAAGAATAAAATGAGCCGCACAAAGAAAAACAACGAGCAGAAGGGCCTCCGGGTTGAGCGCCACTTCACTAAAGATGGCGTAAACGTGTACGACATGTTTACTTATGATTACCGTACCTCTGTGATTAAGAATCCTAATGGAAGTGTGGTATTTGAAATGAACAATGTAGAGGTTCCAAATTTTTGGAGTCAGGTAGCTACAGACGTTTTAGCGCAAAAGTATTTTAGAAAAGCAGGCGTGCCACAAGCAGATGGAAGCAGCGGAAGAGAAACCAGCATTAAGCAGGTAGCTCACCGTATGGCTCATTGCTGGATGAAATGGGGCCAAGACTATGGCTATTTTGATTCGTCTGATGATGCCCAGGTTTTCTATGACGAATTAGCTTACATGATAGTGGGTCAATATGCAGCCCCTAATTCACCTCAGTGGTTTAACACAGGTTTGCATAGTTCATATGGCATTACAGGTAAGCCACAAGGACACTATTTTGTTAACCCCAAAACAGGTAAATTAGAGAAATCTACCTCTGCTTACGAACGTCCTCAGCCACACGCTTGTTTTATTTTATCAGTGGATGATGATTTAGTAAATGAAGGTGGTATCATGGATTTGTGGGTACGTGAGGCTCGTATCTTTAAATATGGCTCAGGTGTTGGAACCAATTTCTCTAGGATACGTGGTGCACAAGAGAAATTATCAGGTGGCGGATCTTCATCAGGCTTAATGAGTTTCTTGAAAATTGGAGACCGTGCCGCTGGCGCAATCAAATCTGGCGGAACCACTAGGCGTGCGGCCAAAATGGTGTGTCTAGATTTGGATCACCCAGAAATAGTAGAATTTATTAACTGGAAAAAAGACGAAGAGAAAAAAGTTGCTGCTTTAATAAATGCTGGTTATGCTAGTGATTACGAAGGAGAAGCTTATGCAACCGTATCTGGTCAAAATAGTAACAACTCAGTACGTATTCCAAATGAATTCTTCGAAGCCCTACAAGAAGGAAAGGATTGGGAACTAAAAGGAAGAACCAATGGCAAAGTAATCAAAACCATTCCTGCCAAAGAACTTTGGGATATGATTGGTGATGCTGCTTGGGCATGCGCCGATCCTGGTGTGCAATATGATACTACCATTAACGAGTGGCATACTTGCCCAGAAGGTGGACGCATCAATGCATCTAATCCTTGTAGCGAGTACATGTTTTTAGATAATACTGCATGTAACCTTGCCTCTTTAAATTTGATGCGTTTCTTTAATGTAGAAACCTTAGAGTTCGACGTAAAAGCTTATGAGCACGCAGCCCGTCTGTGGACCATGGTATTAGAAATATCAGTATTGATGGCTCAATTCCCTTCACCAGAAGTGGCACAGCTTAGCTATGAATATAGAACCCTTGGTTTAGGATATGCCAACCTAGGAAGCGTGTTAATGGTAGCTGGAATTCCTTACGACAGCCCTAAAGCATTTGCTTGGTGTGGCGCTCTAACTGCCATCCTAAATGGTGTAGCCTATCAAACTTCAGCCGAAATGGCTAAGTACTTGGGAGCCTTCCCTAAGTTCGAAGAGAATAAAACGCACATGATGCGTGTAATGAATAACCATCGCTATGCTGCATACAATGCAACTGATGCTTATGAGGGATTAAGCATTAAGCCAATTGGTATTGATCCAAAATATTGCCCTGATTATTTATTGCAATCCGCTTGTAATAACTGGGATTTGGCAGTACAAATGGGCGAAGCCTATGGTTATAGAAATGCCCAAGCCACTGTTATTGCCCCAACCGGAACCATTGGTCTGGTAATGGATTGTGATACTACGGGTATTGAGCCAGATTTTGCCTTGGTTAAGTTCAAGAAATTGTCAGGTGGTGGTTATTTTAAAATCATCAATTCTAGCGTGCCTGCCGCTCTTAAAAACTTAGGCTACACACCAGAAGAAATTGATGGTATTGTTAAATATGCTACAGGTTCTGCCACTTTAGAAGGTGCGCCTTTCATTAATCCAGAGTCGCTAAAGTTCCGTGGATTTAACGATGAAGAAATTGAAAAGTTAGATAAAGCCGCTGCTGGTGCTTTCGAAATTGGGTTTGCATTTAACGTGTGGACTTTAGGCGAAGCTTGCCTACAGCGTCTTGGTTTTAAACCAGAAGAATACAATAACTATAACTTTAATCTACTTAGAAAATTAGGATTCACCCGTCAAGAAATTGAGGCCGCCAACGATTATATCTGTGGTACCATGACAGTTGAAGGGGCTCCTATGTTAAAAGAAGAACACCTTCCTGTATTTGATTGCGCTAATAAGTGCGGAAACAAGGGTGAGCGTTATATTGCTGCTACAGGTCATATTCGCATGATGGCTGCCGCTCAACCTTTCTTGAGTGGTGCCATTTCTAAAACCATCAACTTACCGAATGAAGCGAATGTTGACGATATTAAAGAATGTTATCAATTAAGTTGGGAATTAGGCCTAAAAGCAAACGCTCTTTACAGAGATGGATGTAAATTAAGCCAACCACTTAGCAACAAATCTGATGTGAAGGATGATGAAGAAATTCAAGTAGCCGTTGAAGAAGTGCTTGGAGCAGATGCCAACAAGCCTGTGGGAGAATTGAGTCCAGAACAGGTGTTAGAGGCCGCTACCGCTATCCTTAACAGAACACACGATACAGCATTCAAACATAAATTAGCTGGGGTTGTGGCTCGTAAGACTTTGCCAGGTAAACGTGCAGGTTTCACACAAAAAGCTACTGTTGGTGGTCAAACCATATTTGTGAGAACAGGTGAGTATGAAGATGGTACCTTAGGAGAAATCTTTGTAGACTTACACAAGGAAGGTGCTACCCTTCGTTCGCTCATGAACTGCTTCTCTATTGCAGTATCTTTGGGATTACAATATGGTGTTCCATTGGAAGAATACGTTGATAAATTTACCTTCACACGTTTCGAGCCAGCTGGTATGGTTACAGGGCATGATAACATTAAAAATGCCACTTCCATCATCGACTATATGTTTAGAATGTTAGGTTTTGAATATTTAGGAAGAGAAGACTTTGTGCAAGTGGCACCCAACGATAATCAAAGAGCCAACCTTGCTGTGAATATTCATAAAACCAGCAATACGCACTTAAATCCTAGCTTAGAACCAACTGCTGCTTTGAGCAATCAACCCATCGGTTTTTATAAGCCAGTAGTAGCCGAAGTAAAGCCAGAGGCCAAGGTAGAGGCTAAATTAGCTGCTAGTCCTGTTGGTGCTTTAGAAGGCCCATTAGACCAAGTAAGCGAAATGAACAAGCGCATGGGCGATAGTCCTGCTTGCCCAACCTGCGGACACATTACCATTCGTAGCGGTGCTTGTTACAAGTGCTTAAACTGCGGTACACAAACTGGTTGTAGTTAATATTTTCATAAAACAGTGAAGGAGCTGCCAGAGAAATCTGTGCAGCTCTTTTTTTTCGGGTCGACCCAAGCTTTTACTCTTACCAAATCTATTTGTTTAAATAGGTTTTGCGGCTATATTTGAAGCCTATAAATCTTTAGAATGAATTCGCCGTTACTCAAAAAAGCACTACCGCACCTGCTTGCCTTAGGTATAATCCTATTGGTGATTTTTGTTTATTTCTCGCCCATGTTTGGCGGAAAACAACTCAAACAATATGATGTGATGCAGTGGAAAGCCACGTATCAGGAGATTGCCAAGTTTGAAAAGGAAAGTGGTGAAAGAACCTTTTGGACCAATAGTATTTTTGGGGGAATGCCCAGCTACTTAATTGGTGCTTCTTATCAAGGGAATTTTACCAATACTATTTTGTTTAATCTGCAATTGGTGTTTAAGCACCCTGCTGATACTTTGTTTTTATTATTTGTTTGTTTTTATGCTTTATTGCTTGCATTTGAAGTATCGCCATGGCTGGCCATCATAGGATCGCTCGCCTTTGCCTTCTCCTCCTTTAACTTCATTAACATAGACGCTGGGCATGTTACCAAGGGGAATGCCATAGCCTTTATACCGCTTGTATTGGCCGGAATAAGAGTAGCCTTGTATAAAAATAAATGGTTAGGTGCAATTCTTACCGGAGTGGCCGTTTCATTTGAGTTGGCGGCAGGCCACTTGCAAATCACTTATTACCTCATTTTCGTGATTTTGGCTTGGATGATTTACGAATTGGTTCAAGCCGTAAAAAATAAAACAATCCCTGCGTTTCTATTAACAGGGGTATTGTTGTTGGTATCGGCCGGAATTGGAATAGGCACTAATATTACAGGTTTGTT
>CAYUDC010000110.1:0-9248 GCA_964443415.1 uncultured Chitinophaga sp.
CACCAATACCAATGGCTGTAGAAATTCCAAGGCCAGCTTTTACCACTTGATCAGCTGCTTCGTAGGTTAAAGTTCCTGATTTAGAAACGATACCAATTCTACCTGATTTGAAAACAAATCCTGGCATAATTCCTACTTTAGCCTCTCCTGGGGTGATAACTCCAGGGCAGTTAGGGCCTATTAAAGTACAATTTCTAGATTTAATGTATTCTTTTACCGGAATCATGTCTGCAACAGGGATTCCTTCGGTGATGCACACAATTACTTTGATACCTGCATCGGCAGCTTCCATAATGGCGTCTGCAGCAAATGCTGGTGGCACAAAAATAATTGAAACATTAGCGCCAGTTTGATCTACCGCATCCTTAACCGTGTTAAATACAGGTTTTTCTAAGTGAGATTGGCCGCCTTTGCCTGGTGTAACACCACCAACCAAATTGGTACCGTACTCAATCATTTGTTGTGCATGAAATGAACCTTCACTTCCTGTGAAGCCTTGCACAATTACTTTCGAATTTTTATCTACTAATACTGCCATGTTTCTTATTTATTTAGGGCGGGGCAAATATGGTGTATTTTTCTCAAATTATTCAAAACTCCTGTTTAATTTCAGCGACTTCTTTTTATGAGTTGTTCCTTGATTTTTTCGAGGAGTAAGTCTTTGTTAATAGGTTTTGTAAGGTAATCATTCATTCCTACATCAAAACATTTCTGTTTTTCTTCGGCATCGTCATGGGCGGTTACTGCAATAATTGGGATAAACTTATCTGTCATAAAAGCTTCATCCGTTCTTAGGTGATGTGTGGCTTCAATTCCGTCCATTTCTGGCATTCGAATGTCCATTAGTATCAAGTCGAAGGTTTTTTCCTGAATTTTTTTCAAAGCTTCTAGACCGTTTTCGGCTACTTGATAATTGTAACCTTGTTTTTCGAGAATTTTGGCCAACAAGTGTTGGTTTAGGGCATTGTCTTCTACAATTAAAATGAGGTATTTTTCTGGCTCAAAAGTATGCTCAACTAGCGGATTATCTGTATTTATCAGCTCATTGTACTCAGAAATCTCCACTTCTAACTCCATGATAAAACTGCTCCCATTGCCTACCTCACTAATTACTTCTAAATGTCCCTTTAATAAATCTATAAGTTGTTTAACATTTTTAAGTCCTATGCCAAATCCAGATTTATTACTGATTTCTGGATCTTTGGTAAATAGCTCTTTAATTTCTTTTTCGTTAAAGCCATTTCCTTCATCGGTGATGGTAAATTGAAGGGTTGCCATTTGTCGGTGATTGATAACCTTAATAGCGCTTTGTTTTACTTCTACTTTGATAGTGCCTTGTTCGGTATGTTTTACCGCATTATTGAGTAAATTATGTAGAATATTATTGATTTTTTGTTCATCGCTAATAATTAACTTTGGTAAGCCAGGATGCACCATTTGATTAAAAAACAAGCCCTTTTGTTTACATTTTGATTGATAGGTTTTAAATATATCCTCTAGGTTTACAATCAAATTAAACGGAGCTTTAATGATAGAAGTTTCTTTTCTTTCTAATTGCAGGTAGGTAATTAAATTATTCAACACAAACATAAGCTCGTCGCTAGAAAGTTTGATATGAACGAGATAGTCTTTTAATTCATTAAAAGTTTTGCTTTCTAGTGCCAATTGACTCATGCCAATTATACCATTTAGGGGTGTTCTGATTTCATGGTTAATTTGCTGGAGCATATTGCTTTTAGCCTTATAGCTCATTTCAAACAGCTTGCTTTTTTTGTTGATGGTAAACGTATACACCAACAAACCACTAATTAAAAGAAGGAAGAAAAGCGCTATTACCGCTGCCAATAAAAGTAGGTTTCTTCTCTCAATAGCATTCTCTTGTTCTTTAAGCTTAAGGTCTTTAATTTCATTTTCTTTTTGAAGTAGTTTTAGTTCTATTTTTCTTCTTTCGTTTTCATATTCCGAAAGTAGTTTTCCAACTTCTTGTTTTTCGTTTTGTTTGTTTTGAACCAAATCGTTTTTATTCTTTAGTTCTTTATAGTATGCTGCTTTTTCATTTTCACCCATTACACTGTAAAATTGGGATGCTACCTGAAAAATGCCATTTGCTTCTGGACTGTTTGGGTATTTATTGGCATAAATTAAGGCCAGATTAATATAATATTCTGCTGAGTCAAACTCCTCTAACATCATATAGGCTGAACCTAAATTATCCAGCACCAGCATCAATGATTTAGGGTTCGCAAATTTTACATCTATCTGATAAGATTCTATTAAGTAGGGTAAGGCTGATTTTGCTTGTTTTTGAGCTAAGTAGGTACTTCCAATATTATTTAATGCCGAAGAAATGTCTTTTGAGTTACTTTTAGTTCTAAATACTTCTAAGGCAGACTTATAATAATGTAATGCTTTAAGATATTGCTTTTTTGCCAAGTAAATATTGGCAAGATTAGTGGAGATTTCTGCTATGATAAGTTCGCTTGAACTTCCTTTATAAAGTTCTAAGGAGCGGAGCAAATAGAATTCAGATTTTTCGATATCCTTTAAATCCAGGTATAAAGTTCCAATGTTATTGTAGGTTCTGGCGGCTCTGCTATAGTCCTTTAATTGTTCGGATAATTTTACTGAACCTAAATAATATCTTACTGCTTTTGTTAAATCGCCATTTAAAAAAGCAAGATTGCCTAAGCTGTGGTAAGCAAAAGAAACAGCATAAGGCTCTTTACATTTTAGTGCTGCCGATAATCCTTGTAGGTAGAAGTTTTTGGCTTCTTCTAAGAAATCGTGGTTTTTTTGAAGAATACCTAGGATAATCAATGCATTGGCTTTGCCTTTGCAATAATTTATTTGGTTAGAAATAGCGAGCGCCTGCGCCACATAGTTCCTGGCTTTAAGTGTATCTGTTGATTTTAATACAAGTGCCAGCCCATTCAATATATCAGCTCTTTGCAAGTCATTTGCAAAAGGCAACAAACTTTCTAAACTATCCTTTTCACTTTCTGGTTGAGCCAAGATGGGTTCAAACCGAAAAAAGTTTAATAGGAGTAGTAAACAAACAATCAATTTCCTCATCATTACACTTGTCAACTTAGGCACTAAATTAAGAAATGATTTTAAAAGGTTACTAAATATTCTCTTAATGGCTGTTTTGTAAGGATTCCCAGTATTCTACAGCTCTTCTGGTATGTGGAATAACTATGGTTCCGCCTACGATATTGGCCACTGCAAAAATTTCAAACATTTGTGCATTGCTAACACCTAAATCGAAGCATTTTCCTAGATGGTATTTAATACAATCATCGCATCTAAGCACCATGCTTGCTACTAAACCAAGCATTTCCTTTGTCACTGCAGGTAATGCTCCATCTTCGTAAGTGTTGGTATCTAGGTTAAATAGTCGTTTTAGCACTAGGTTGTCGGCACCTAGGATTTTCTCGTTCATTTTTTCGCGGTAGCTGTTAAACTCATCTACCTGATTTTTTTGCTCCATATTACAATGTTAATTCCTGATTAGGATCCCAAAAATGTTTATTAAAGTCTATAATACAATCACCTTCTACCTTTATGCCTTCTAATTCTAATAATTCTTGCATTTGTTGTGGATAAGCAAAATGGTGTTTTCCGGTTAACATGCCAATTCTATTTACCACGCGGTGTGCCGGAACGGGTAAAATTTCTTGGTGTGAGGCATTCATAGCATAACCAACCATCCTCGAACTTTTTGCAGTGCCCAAGTACTTGGCAATGGCACCATAGGTGCTTACTCTACCAAAAGGTATGAGTCTTACTACGTCAAACACATCTTTAAAGAATTCTGTTGGCATTAAAAATCTAAACCTAATGAAAGATAATATACTGGGCTATCGGCTACCTCAAAATCCTGAATACCCCAAGCAGCGTCAAACCTCACGAAATAGCCAAATAGTTTTGAGCGTAATCCAGCACCTGTGCCTGCTACAATAGGGTCGCGCACATTTATAACTTTGGCTTTTACAGGGCCCTGCTCATAAATTTTTTGATTAAACGTATTATCATCACTATACGGGTTTGATCCTACCCATGCTGTTCCAATATCAAAAAAGGGCACTATCTGGAAATTATTAAAAAATTCGCTCCTCAATGGTCGGTTCAGCACATACTGAAATATAGGTACCCGAAGTTCTGTGCTAGCCAGTGCAAAGTTATTTCCATTTCTAATGTTTTGCGTGAAACCTCTTAGATTACAGGCCAATGCTTGAAATTGGTAGTTTCTATCGGTGGCGGTTGAGATTTCATTGTTAAATCTTGGTGAAATCCAATTTTCTACTCCCCCTAAATAGTATACAACCTTTCCAACTCCAAAAGATGAGTTGGCAGTAAACCTTGTGGCTAGTATAATCTGACGATGTATTTTTTGATAATGCCTTGCATCAAATCCTAGTACATTTATTTGCAACGATGTTTCATTAAGGTTCACAAACCTTTCATAGAATATTTTAAATCGAGTGCCATTCCAGAGATTTAGGCCTTTTGGAATGGTGTTGTCGAATACAAATTCTAGTTTTCCGCCCGACCAGTTGGTTATTTTGTCTGGCACTTCCAAACTTGGCACGTCGGTGGCCCTGGTAATATCTCTATCTTGTCTATAGAAGGTTTCGATTCTAAAACCCATAACAGGATTAAAAGGTATTCTTAATCCATACCTTATTTCGTGCGAAAGGTTTCTAAAGCTCCTTATTTCTGGAACACCACCGCTTCTACTTTGTCTATAGAATGTGAGTTTGTGATCGAGTCTTTTTTTCCTAGTTTCAACCGAGGCGAAATAATCAAAACCACTTAGGTCGTAGGCTAACCTTAATCCACCACTAATCTTGTAGTCTTCAAATAAATCCAACATACCCAGCTTAAACATGCCATTTAATCCAGGGTTAAACATTTGGCCAGCTGCTGGGCTAATGGGTTGATAATAGGTATTGATGATACTATTGTCTAAAAATTGAGCAATTAGTTTGTCAGAGAAAAATGTTACATCATAAAATTTAGGTGCATTAATTTTTAATGGCTTTCTAGCATCTTTATCTACTTCAGATTTTTTTACAATGGTATAAGCAGGTCTTTTATAGTTGGGCTCTGTAAATTCGGTTACAAAAAAGTAGGCATTGGTATCATTGGCTACCTTAATATTTTCATCAGGGTTACTTTGGGTGGCATCCATGTTTTTTTCTTTGTAAACAATGGGCCCGCTGATAAATGGTTCGGTGGCAAAACCTGTTTTAAGTCTAAACATGGTTGGATAGCTCTCAACTTCTTCGGATGCCTTTACAACATCTTTTTCAACGCCCGAATACCTAATGTAATATCTTCCTTTATCTAACACTAAATCAAACACCTGTTTGGTTTGTGTAGCCACATCGTGTGCCAGAATATTCTTTTTGTAATTGGTAAGTGGATAGGTATACACAATGTCTTTATAGTGAATAATCGTATCTATTCTCTCCACTCCAAAATTTAAATTAATTTGTTTTCCCTGAAAAGTAAATTCATTACCCGACCAATTGGGTGAGGTTTCGTAGGTAAGCGTATCTGGTATTTTTTCTAAGGAATCTTTATAGCTAATAAGGATTTCGGTATAGTCATATACCTCTTCTGTTCTTACAGCATATCTATTGGTAATCCCATTGTATTCGCTCAAATAAGCAAAATAGTCTTTATTGTAGTCAATCGGTTGAGTTTCGTTGAGGTATGGGGTTTTGCTCAAGCGTTTAAGTTTGCGATTATTGGTTTCTAAATCGTATAAAAATATATCAAAATTATTTCCCTCCTCTAATCTACTATTGATGCCAACACCCAATGAGTCTCTGGTTCTATTGGAGCTGAAAATAATTTTGGTAGAAAAATCTACAAACCTAGGGTATTGGTCGTCGTAAAAATCTGCAGTTATTTGGCGTTCTTTTCTTGTTTGAATATCGTAGGTATAAATATCACTTTGTCCTTTTCTGATGGCTGACAGCACTATTGTTCTTCCATTTTCGCTAAAATCGATGCCAGTAATTTTATCAAATTTTAGAAATTTAATGGTTTCCTTTTTCTTGTTTACTAGGTCAACTATGCGCATGTAAACAGTCCCTTTTTTCTCATATACATAGGCAATTTTATCTCCACCGGCTTGCCATGCTAATAACGGAAAAGAGTAGTCTATATTGAGCTGATGGTATTTAAGGCCACCTTTAAAAATCTTCTTGGTTTTGCCTGTTTGTGTGTTTAATAAATATACTTTGTATTTGCCATTTTTATTGGTGGTAAATGCAAGCATATTGCCTTTTGGACTCACCTTCATTTGCGGTTGAAGGTAGGGGGAAATACGTTTTTTGAGCTTGAATTCAGAGGGAGGAAAATCCTTTAATAAATCGGATTCTTTTTTATATAAATCCTGGTAAAAGTTTAAGTATTCTTCATTTATTTCTTTAAAAGATTTGTTGGTCACATATTCTGCTGCTGTTTCGTAATTGCGTGTAATTTTGGTAATGTAAACCATATTGGCAATAGATTCTTTATCATATTTCTCTGATAAGAATTTCCAAAAGGCATGGCCAGCAAATACAGGATCTTTTTGGTTTATTCGGTTGAACCTAGCTTTTTTTCCTTGTTCTAAGATGTCTTTCATCTTGTTGTTTAACTCCACGTCCCAAGGCCTAGAAAGATGTGCTACCAAACCTCTAATATACCATTCTGGCAGATTGAGGAACGCAGCGGTTTGCAGTCGCTCTTGAATATTACCTCCATATAATAATTCGTTCAGCAAAACCAAAGCAAGTCCCTCCTTAATTTGTCGAGACAAATCTGCATGGTCTCCATTAAAGTATACCATCACACGGTCGCTCACTACATTGGTAAATCCTCCGGTGTTTAAGGTGATTTCTTCTAGTCCAAAATTTCCTTGCTTGTAATCTCCTAAGGTGTTGTAGCAGATTATTTCAATTCTTCCATTAAGGCGGTGGTCTAATGCCTTTTCTAGTTCTGGCATAATTTCTTCGGCATAACGGATGCTATAATTTGCCAGCTCTCTTCCGCCCGAATAAAAAAAGGCGTCATAATTTTCTGTCCTAAGAAAACTCCATTCAAATCTACCATACTGAATCCTATTTTGCCCAAACAAGGTGTTAATGCCTTGCGCCTTCAATACAGTTGTAGGCATTAACATCGTAAGGATGCCAAGAATTGTAAGTAAATGGTTTTTCTTTATCATGTGCCTACCTCAAAAATGCAGTAAAATCTGCACTTTTCTAAATTAATTTTAACAATATTGACTTTACTTTGCTCACTAAAATTAAACAGATGCTAAAGGTTCAAAGTTTTGTATTTAATGATTTTCAAGAAAATACCTATCTCATTTGGGATCAAACCAACCAATGTGCCATTATTGATCCTGGTTGCTTTAGGGCCAATGAGCGTAAGCAATTATCTGATTTTATCAGAGAAAACGATTTAAAACCAACCTTGTTGCTTAACACGCACTGCCATATCGATCATGTGTTGGGAAATGATTATGTGATGAATGCATTTCAATTACCCTTACATCTGCATAAAGATGAAATCAGCACCTATGAAAATACAAAAAAATGGACGGCCATGTTTGGTATCCCACCACTTGAGGTGCCTGAAAATCTAGTTTTTTTGGAGCCTGGTAGTCATGTGAGTTTCGGGTCAACCCAACTCCAAGTGTTGTTTACCCCTGGACACTCTATTGCTTCTGTTAGTTTTTTTCATAAACCAAGCCTTCAGTTATTTGCTGGGGATGTGCTTTTTAAACAAAGTATAGGCAGAACAGATTTGCCAGGAGGTAATTTGCAAACCTTATTAAAGAGCATTCAAGAAAACATTTTGGTACTGCCAGATGAAACCCGCGTGTATGCAGGTCATATGGAGCCAACCACTGTAGGGGATGAAAAAGCAAACAATCCTTATTTAAGAAACCTTAAGGCTAATCTTTAAAAGGGAAAACCAATTCGGTTAGCCACTGGCTAGTGTCCGACTCCATCATAGGGTCTGTAATATAAAACTCCATGGGAGGTCCAGAGGCTTTAAGGTTATTTTGAATCATGTATTTAAATCCTTCTGAGTAAAGCGGTCCCATTTTTTCATAAGCTCCTTTATATTTTATCACGAGTTGTTTGCCTGCTTCTAATTTTCCTGCCATTACTGGCTCTGAGCTAGAAACTGGAGTTTCAACTCCTATGCAAGCAGCCATGTCAAACAATTTACCCTTAGCGGCATAATTAATGGTAAATGGTGGGCCAGATTGTTTAGCAGCGAGTTTGTTAATGAGGTCTAGTAGAAAAGTATATTGTTTTTCTAGGGTTGATCCAATTTCCTCCTCCTTTAATTGACTTCTAATGCCAAGGTAGTTTAATTCTTTTGTCTCTCTAATTTCAGCCTCAAATCCACCTATTTGCAAGTCTGTTTTAGATTCGGCAATTGCTTTGATACTCTTCAGGCCTTCCTCATAATCTGGGCCAAGCATGCCATCCATCAATAATCCAAAAATTTTGCTCATAGGAACCCAATAGAAAGGCAATTTATCGGTGTCTGAATCAAAGTTCCAGGTGAGTTTAACATTTCCCGCTTCGTCGCTTAGGGTAAAATCTGCTCTATTTTTAAAATTGTCGAAGGTAAGTTCGATTTCAACTTTTTGATCGGGCACAGAGCCAACTATTTCCATTCCTCCATTTCCTACGTCAGGATTATTGCTTTTCCAAGAAAATTTGGCGCCTGTTCCTTCTACAATTTCGCCAAAGGTATAAACAGCTGTGGTGTCTTTCTTATACCAAGGGCTCCATTGATTCCAATTTTTAAAATTATTAACCAACTCAAACACATGTTTGGGTTTAGCATTGATGAGGATACTTCTTTCTACATGTGTTTGTGAAGGTAAAAAGAAGGAAACCAAAAGCGTTAGCAGCACCAATCCTAGAATGGTTATTGCAATGTATTTCAGCACTTTCATAGTAATAATTTTGGTAAATATACTTATCTAAAAGTTAAAATGGCAGCACACCAGTTATTTTTTATTTGAACGGTTTGAACCGAAAGATTAGCCTCTTGAATGCATGAATTTAAAACCTCGAGGTCGGCTTCATAAAATCCACTGATAAGTAATTTTCCGTTTGGCATAAGTCGCTTTGCCATTTCACCCATAGATGCCTCAAGTACATTTCTGTTGATATTGGCTAAAATCACATCAAATTTTTCTTGGGGAATAACCGATAAGT